>JBJEOO010000174.1:0-41009 GCA_051880755.1 Hominenteromicrobium sp. | reverse complement strand
TGCCCGCGCCGATTGCATGGATGGTGCCGGACTGGATGAAGAACACGTCGCCCTTTTTGACGTCCGCCTTATAGAGCACGTCCGTCAGCGTGTTTTCCTCAATGCGCTTTCTGAATTCGTCTTTTGTGATGGCCTGATTGACGCCGAAATACAGCGAAGCGCCGGGCTCGCAGTCCACAACATACCACATCTCGGTTTTGCCGTATTCGCCCTCAACGCGGAGCGCGTATTCATCGCTCGGATGAACCTGCACGGAGAGCGGGTCCTTCGCGTCGATGAATTTGATCAGCACCGGGAATTCCCTGAAGCGCGCGCAGTTCGTGCCCAGCACGCCGCGGCCGAGCTTTTCAATGTACGCGCCGAAGGTCAGGCCGTCATATTCACCGCCCGAAATCACGCTTTGTCCGGCCGGATGCGTGGAAAGCTCCCAGCTTTCCGCCACCTTGTCATAATCGCACGGTTTGCCGTATACGTCGCGCAGCTTGGTGCCGCCCCAGAGATAATCCTTGAAAGCCGGTGTGAGTTTTTCGATTTTCATAGCAGTTCGTTCCTTTCAGGTATTGATTTATCGTTGTGTTGATTGTTTTTCATGCAGCGGCATATCCATAATGAGCGGATGCTCGGCGTCTCCGCTGCGCAGCATATTGATCAGCTTATTGGCCGCGATGCGCCCCATCTCATCCTTCGGATGCGCAAAGGAGGAGATCTTTACCGGGGAATACTCCGAAACGCTCGAATCGTCAAAGCCGACGACGAGCACCTCCTCCGGCACGCGCACGCCTCGGCTTGCCAGCAGATCGATCACGCCGTAGGCGATCTGATCGTTATAGCAGACGATGCCGTCGCAGCCGCGCAGGCGCTCAAACATATAGTCCCGGTTATCCGGGCGGAACAGCCGGCTGCGCTCCGCCGTCGTGTACCAGACAACGCTGTCATCCCCGATGGCACAGCCGTTTTTCACCAGCCCGTCGGAAAAGCCCGCGTAGCGCCCGTGGCCCTGCATGTCGTCCGATTTGAAAACGCCGCCGAGCTTGCGGCAGCCCTTGGAAAGCAGCAGGTTCACCGCCTGCCGCCCAGCCTTGCGGTCGTCCGTCACGACATAAACCGCATCGGTCAGATCCCGGTAATAGCTGTTGAAAAAGACGACCGGCACGCCCATTTTTTCCAGCCGCCGGTACAGCTCGACGTTCGGATTCGGAAAGGCCGTCTTGGTGCCCTCCACAATCACGCCGTCAATGCGGCGGCTGATGAGCGACTGCAGGATGCGGCTCTCGTCCTCAACGTGGTTATTCGTTACGCCGAGCGTGAGGCTGTACCCGGCGTTTGTCAGCGTTTCCTCAATGCCGCGGATAATTGTGGGGAAAATGTAGTCCGAAATATAGGTTGTCACGATCGCGACATTGTTGCCGCGCTGGGGCTTGCGGCTGTCCGAACTGATATAGGTGCCGCTGCCGCGCCGGCGCTCGATCAGCCCTTCACGCTCCAGCACGGAGAGCGCCTGCCGCACGGTCTGCCGGCTGTACCCGAACTGCTCGGAGAGCCGGTTTTCCGACTCCATGCGCTCGCCCGGTTCATATGCGCCGCTTTTGATCTTTTCCTTGATGGTCTCCACCAAAAAACGGTACTTCGCCGTTTTTCTCTCTGTGTCCGCCATACTGCTCCCATTCCTTTCACAGGATTCCGCCTGTACGCTCAAAAACCGTACAGGTTTCGATACAACCTTATTATAAAAAGCCGTACAACTTTTTGCAAGAGCTTTGCAAAAAATTGTACGGACTTATTTTATCTTGATTTTGATGTGAAATGCAACAATTTTACACGATCCGTGATAAAAGAATACTTGCCGCAAGAACCAGCCCAACAGGCAGCGCATTCCAGAAAACTCTATCCCATTTTTCCCGGACATGCTGCACATAACCGAACATCAGCACCGCAAGCGAGAAACAGAGCCATGCGAGCACCAGCGCGTACACCGACGGTGCCTGCGCCGTGCGAAGGAAAAGCAACCACTCACCCGCAAGGATTCCGGCTCCGACCAAAGCGCTCAGTGCCGCTCTCTTTCCATTCAGCAAATAGTCGCGGAATTTCATTTGGCATCTCCTGTCTCAGCATCGCATGCCGCGCCGTGCAGAGACCACACGGCGCGGCGGCTTTTTTCTTATCGCTTATTCAACGGCCAGATCAAAGCGGAAGGTGAACGTCTCCGCGCTGAGCTGCATGGGCTTCGCAAGCTCCGGGCCGCAGCTGTTCGAGCCGACGCCGCTCATCTTGTAATCGAAGCAGAATACGACGTCCGGGCTTTCCGCCAGCTCGTAATTGTGCTTCTTTGCGGTCAGTTCCTCCTGCGTGTAATGCGAGAGGTTGAAGGAGATGTCCTCGGGGCTTGTGACCGTCACCGCGCCCGCGCCGTCCGTCACCGTGACGGATGCGCAGCCGAAGTGGCTGCCGTTCTCCTGCGGCTTCACGTAGTCCTCGAAGAGGTCGTCCGCCGTCTGGGCAAAGTGCCCGAGATACGATGCCTGATGCTTGTCGCAGTACGCCTCATACGGACCGTAGCCGAAATACTCCGCCGTGTCGAACGATTTCGGCAGGAACATCCTGAGGCCGAAGCGCGGCAGGAACGGGCGCTCCGTATCGCGCTTAGCGTCGATCTTCGCGCGGATGCGGCCGTCGGCGTCGATCTCAAAGCGGCAGTCCAGCATGAGGAACGGGCGGCGGTACACGGCGGCAAGGCTCAGGCGGCAGGTGATGACCGCCACGCCGTTTTCCACATAGCCGTCGCACGCATAGACCTTTGTCATCGGGCTGTCATAGCCCGCCTGCTCCCACTTTGCGCGCATGAACTGGTCGTTGTCGGTCGGCGCGCGCCAGACATTCCACGCCATCGGGCGCGTGATGACCGCCTCGTTGCACTTGACCATACTCAGGAAAACGCCCTCGGTTCTGGAGAACACATAGCGGAAATCCGGGCCGCAGACCGTGATGGTGCGGCTGTCCGGCATAACCGTGACCGCGCCGGGCGTGAGCGGCTTCTCCGCGCGCGGTGCGCGGGAAACGATGAGCTGGTCAAATCCGAGCGCATGGCCCTTCGGGAAGAATACGCTGTCGTCCTTCTTTGCGCTGTAATTCAGCAGAACGGTCACGTCGCCTTCCGTCGGGATTTCGCCGTTCAGCGTAATGACGCCGCTTTCATGCGGGGCAATCGCGATATCCTCGATGACGCCGCAGGCCGTGGTGTCGCCGTCCTGCTGAATCTCCCACGAGATCATCAGGAAATCGTCGGTGTTTGTGAAGTCGCGGTAATTCGTCAGGCGGATCTGCGCCGTTTTCGCATCAACCAGCTCGGCGCGCACCGGGCGGATGACATTTTTATACTCGAGCAGGCCGGTATGCGGCGTGCGGTCCGGGTACACAAGGCCGTCCATGCAGAAGTTGCCGTCGTTCGGGAATTCCCCGAAATCGCCGCCGTAGCGGAAAATATCGCGGTTGTCGGGCGTCGTGCCGCCGTATACGGCGTGATCGCACCACTCCCAGACAAAGCCGCCCATGAAGCCGTCATACTTCATGATCTGCTGCTGGTACTGCTCCGCGTCTCCGGGGCCGTTGCCCATCGCGTGAATATACTCGCACTGTACAAACGGCTGCGTGTTTTTCGGATCGGCAAAATATTCATCGATCCACTCCGGCGCGGCGTACATGCGGCTGCACACGGAGAGGGAGGAAAGATCGTTCTGATGGCCGCGCGCGTTGTAGTAGGTGTTTTCATAATGCGTCAGGCGGGACGGGTCATACGCGCGTACCCAGGCGCCCGCCTTTTCAAAGCCCGGACCCCAGCCGGACTCGTTGCCGTAGGACCACATGAGCACGCAGGCGTTGTTCTTATCGCGGATCACGCTGCGCTGGATGCGGTCGAGAATGGCCTTGTCGAAAATCGGATTCAGCGCAATGTCGGCATACTCATCCATGCCGTAGCCGCCGGTCTGCGTTGCCGCGCCGTGGCTTTCCATATCCGCCTCGGCAATCACATAGAAGCCGTATTCGCTGCACAGCTGCAGGAACCACGGCGCATTCGGGTAGTGGCTTGTGCGGATGGCGTTGATATTGTGCTGCTTCATCAGGAAGAGGTCGCGCTTCGCCTGCTCGCGGCTGATTGTATAGCCGGTGACGGGGTCGCTGTCGTGGCGGTTCACGCCGCGCAGCTTGATTTTGACGCCGTTGAAATACAGGACGCCCGCGCGGATCTCGATTTTCGAGAGGCCGACTTTCTGCTCGATCGTCTCCTCCGGCGTGCGCAGCACGAGCGTATACTGATACGGATCCTCCGCGTTCCAGAGCAGCGGATTTTCGATTTCAAACCCCGGGTCCGCGCCCGACGCGCTGCCGATGAGTTCGCCGTGCGGGGCATACAGCTCCGCCGTGATCTCCGGCGTGCCGCAAAGCTCGGTTTTGACGGTAACCGATGCCTTCGTGAAGTCCGCGTTCAGCGCGGTTTTGACGAAATAATCGCGGATGTGGTTTTCCGGGCGGCTGATGAGGTACACATCGCGGAAGATGCCGCTCATGCGCAGCTTGTCCTGATCCTCGAGATAGGTGCCGTCGCACCACTTGAGCACAAGCACGGCCACGGAGTTTTCGCCCTCGACAAGCAGGTCGCTGATATCAAACTCGCTCGTAGAATGGGAAACCTGACTGTAACCGGCGAACTGCTCGTTGATCCACAGATAGAAGCAGGAGTCGACGCCCTCAAAGTTCAGATACGTTCTGAACCGCAGATCCTCCCCGTTCATATAGAAGCGGCGCAGATAGAGGCCGCAGGGGTTTTCGTCCGGCACATACGGCGGGTCAAACGGAATCGGATAGCGGACATTCGTGTACATATGGCGGTCATAGCCGGCATTCTGCCAGCAGGACGGCACCTCGATTTCATCCATATCCTCCTCATCGAAGCAGATATCGCCCTCGGAGCCGTCCGGGAAAACATCGAGGAACGAATTGAAATAGCGGAACGACCAGGTGCCGTTCAGCGAGCAGACGCGGGAGGATTCCGCCCCGTCCGCCGGAGCCTTCGGCAGGTAATAGCTGCGGTTCGGGCAGGTGCCGACATGCAGAACATCGGGATTTTCGTGCATTTTTGCAAATTCCATGATGATTACCGTCCTTTTTCGGTTTTTATTTGGATTTGACAAAGAAAATTAAGTTGAAGAGCTTTTTCCGGTATGGTATACTGAACAGCAGTATACTTCCGATACAAGATTACATGATATTTCCGGTCGGGTCAAGCCCGAATCCGCATTTATTTTTAAGAGAAAGGAACGGTTCCCAGTATGACCCTTCAGATTCTGATCTCTGCGGCGTTTTTGTGTGCCGTGCTCTGGCTCGGCTTCCGCGTTCCGGCAGAGGACCCGCAGGAGCGCCCGCGCCGCACGCTTTTCGGGCTGCCGCCCGTGCCGGTGTTCTGCGCCGTGCTTGCGGCGGGACTCGTGCTGCGGCTTGTGCTCGGCTACAGCATCAACGGCTTTGACGCGGACATCAGCTGCTTCAAATCGTGGGCGATGTACACGCACGAGTACGGCTTCAGCGAAATGTATTACAGCGATTTCTTCATCGATTATCCGCCCGGATACCTCTATATCCTGTATCTGACGGAATTTTTCAGGCGGCTCTTTTTTATCCCGCAGTATGCGCAGGCCTCGACGCTGCTGATCAAAATGGCGCCGATTCTCTCCGACATCGGCTGCGCGGCGATTCTCTGGGTGCTTGCGCGCAAAAAGCTGGGCGAAAGCTCCGCGCAGTTTGTTTCCGCCGCCTACCTGTTCTGCCCGGCGGTCATCCTGAACTCCGCCGTGTGGGGACAGGCCGACAGCTTCTGCGCGCTGCTGCTCCTGCTGACGCTGCTGCTGCTCTGGTATAACCACACGCCGGCCGCGGCGATGCTCTACGGTTTGGGCGTGCTCTCCAAGCCGCAGATGCTCATTTTTGCGCCGGTGCTGATCTTCTGGGTCATCCGCCGCCGGGACTGGAAAAACCTGATTCTGGGGCCGGTCCTTGCGCTCGGTGTGATTCTTCTGCTTTCCACGCCGTTCATCAAAGACTGGGACTACGGAAAGCTCATCGAGATTTATACCGGCACCATCGATTATTACGCCTATTACACGATCAACGCCTATAACCTCTGGGCACTGCTCGGCAGGAACTGGGCCGCTCTGCCGGAAAACAGCCTGTGGCTGCAGTTCGGCGTACCGCTCGCCGTGGTGCTCGCGGGCATCCTCATGCTGAAGAGCCGCCACCGCGAGGCGGTCTTTGCCTGCCCGACGGTGCTGATGTTCACGGTTTATATTTTCTGCGTGAAAATGCACGAACGGTATCTTTTCCCCGTTCTGCTCTGCCTGCTGCTGACCTATGTTTTCACGCGCGAAAAGCGATTTCTCCTCTGCTTTGCGGGCACCTCGTTCTTCCATTTTCTAAACGTCGCCTATGTGCTGTACCTGAACAACAGCTACATTGAACCGACCGCCCCGCAGATCATCCTGCTTTCCCTCGCACATCTTGTGATGTACGGTTATATGCTTTACGCCACCTGGCGCGTGTTCCTCTCCAACCGGGCGCCGAAGCCGCTGACCCGGCCGCAGCGCGCGCCGCAAAAGCGGACGGCGCACGGCACCGCGCCGCGCCGGACTGCGCCCGCGCAGCCTGCGGCGCTTGTGACCGACCTGAACCGGGATGTGCGCCTCAGCCGCACCGATATTCTGCTGCTCTGCGCCGTCACGCTCGCCTACGCGCTCGTTGCCTTCTGGAACCTCGGCGACCGCCAGACCGCGAATACCACATGGACACCGGCAAACGGTGAGAGCGTCATCTTCTCGACAACGGACGCATACAGCGAAATTTATTACCTGCCCGGTATTGCCGCAGCCGACAACGGCATTGGCCAGCGCGTCGGCACCTCGATGCGCATTGAGGTCTCCGACGACGGCGAAAGCTGGGCTGTCGCCGCGGAGGACACCGACGGCAGCGTTTACGCGTGGCAGAGCGTGACGGCGTACGCAACCGGCAAATATATCCGCATTACGGCGACCTGCGATGATCTCGCCATCAACGAAATCGCATTCAAAAAGGCGGACGGCACGGGCTTTGCCACCCTGACCGCCGTGCGGGGCGACGCATGGCAGCTCAGCGATGAGCAGAATGTGGTTCCGCTCTGGCCGAGCTACATGAATTCAACCTACTTTGACGAAATCTACCACGCCCGCACGGCGTACGAGCACATTCTCGGGCTTGAACCGTACGAGAACACCCACCCGCCGCTCGGCAAGCTGATCATTTCGCTGGGCATCCGGATGTTCGGCATGAACCCGTTCGGCTGGCGGTTCATGGGCACGCTGTTCGGCGTGCTGATGCTGCCGGTGCTCTATCATTTCCTGAAGCGCCTGTTCGGCTCCACGTTCCTCTGCGCCGTCGGCACAACGCTCTTCGCGTTCGACTTCATGCACTACGTGCAAACGCGCATCGCGACGATCGACACCTACGCCGTGTTTTTCATTCTGCTGATGTACGACGCGATGCTTGTGTTCCTCCAAACCGACTTGATGACATCGCCGCGGCGCAAAATTCTGCTCCCGCTCTTTTTCAGCGGATTGTTCATGGGGCTGGGCATCGCCTCGAAATGGACGGTTGCCTACGGCGCCTGCGGCCTTGCGGTTCTGTTTTTCGGCAAGCTCGTCTTCACCTGCCGCGCGCTGAATCTGCGCACGCTGCCCGCAAAACGCCGCGATGAAGCGCAGGCCGTATTCCGGCGCCGGGCGCTGCTCACCTGCCTGTGGTGCTGCCTTTTCTTCCTGCTGATTCCCTTCGCGGTCTACTTCGCGGCCTTCCTGCCGCTGACGACGCTCGCGCATAATCGGTACGATGTTTTCGGCCGCTTTATCTCCTATCAGGTCCACATGTACAACTACCATTCGACGCTGCAGGCCACGCACACGTTTGAATCGCCGTGGTACCAATGGCCGTTCGACATCCGCAACGTGTGGTATTACGGAAATTATCACGCCGACGCAAACGACTCCATCCGCACGATTTCCGTGCTCGGCAGCCCGCTGTTCTGGTGGGCCTGCGTGCCGGCGATGCTCTATACCTTCGTGCGCGCCGTGAAAAAGCATTCGCGCCCCGCGCTTGTTGCCGCAGTCGGCTTCCTTTCGGTCTATCTGCCGTGGGTTCTCGTGCCGCGCTGCACCTTTGTTTACCACTACTTCACGGCCGTGCCGTTCCTGCTTCTGGCGTTTCTGATCGCCTACCGCCGTCTGGCCGAAGCGCCCCGCATGGCCAGACCCGTTCTGGCCTGCACGGTGCGCGGCACAGCCGTTACGCTTACGGCCGCGCAGCTTTCTCTCCTGATCTTCACCGCAGTCCACCTCGTGCTGTTTGCCGTATTCTATCCGGTGCTGACCGGTACGCTGACGACGCAGGCCTACGCCAACGCCCTTGAATGGCTGCCCACATGGTTCTTTATCTGACGGAAAACACCGCGCAGGCCGCGGCAGTCCCGGAATAAAAACCGCCGCTCCCCGAAAAAGGCCGGGAAACGGCGGTTTTGTTTCTGCTTTGTTCAGCGGACGGTGCGCCGCCCGGTCAGGATTCGCCCAGATGGCGGATTTCCCGGTTATACAGACGCGTGAAGAATACGGCGGTAACGACCAGAGAAGCGACTTCCGCAATCGGGAACGCAAACCAGACCGCATCGAGGCTGATCTTCGCAAGCAGCCACGCCGCCGGTACAAGCACAACAAGCTGGCGCATCAGGGACTGAATCAGGCTGTACATGCCCTTGCCGGTCGCCTGAAACAGCGTTGTCATGGCGATGCCCACCGCCGCAAGCGGGAAGTGCATCGCAATGATGCGCAGTGCCGGCACGCCGATGCGCATCAGCTCATCCGTCGGATTGAAAATGGAAATCAGCTGCTCGGGGAACGTCTCGAAAACAATCATGCCGGCCAGATTGATCACCAGCGCGATGATTATGCCGTCTTTGAGCGCACCCGTTACGCGGTGCTTGTTGCGCGCGCCGTAGTTATACCCCATAATCGGCATAAGCCCCTGTGTCAGGCCGAAGACCGGCATGAATACAAACGACTGGAGCTTGAAATAGATGCCGAAGGCATTGACGGCCACGGCCGAGAAGGCCGCCAGAATTCCGTTCATCGCCATGGTCATGACGGTGCCGATGGCGGACATCACGATGCTCGGGACGCCCACCGTGTAGATATCGCGGATCGTTCTGGCATGGAAGCGGAAACCCTTGAGATGAATCGAAACCGCATGGCTGCCGAGGAACAGAATCAGGACGCAGGCAATCATGGAAATGATCTGGCCGCCGACGGTCGCGATTGCCGCGCCCGCAACGCCCATGGCGGGGAAGCCCAGCAGGCCGTAGATCATAATCGGATCGAGGATGATATTCGTCACCGCGCCGATGAGCTGCATAATCATCGGCAGAATCATATTACCGGTCGCCTGAATCATCTTTTCAATGCAGCTTCCGATGAAGAAGCCGAAGGAGAAAACCGTTACGATGGTCAGATACGTCTGACCCATGCTGAGCACCTCGGCGTCCTGTGTATACATCGCAATAAAGGGGCGCGCCGTGGCGGCGCCCGCAATGGCAAAGACCACCCAGGTCATCGCGGCCAGAATGATGCCGTGCGTCGCGGCGTTGTCCGCGGCCTTCTGGTCCCGTTCACCGAGACGGCGGGAAATCAGCGAGCTGACGCCGACGCCGGTTCCGACGCCGAACGCAACCTGCAGGTTCTGGATCGGAAAGGCAAGCGAAACGGCTGTCAGCGCATTCTGGCCGACCTGTGCCACGAAGTAGCTGTCCACTATATTGTACAGCGCCTGAATCAGCATGGAAAACATCGCGGGCAGCGCCATTTTGAGGATCAGCGGCAGCATTCTGGCCGTGCCCATCGGGTTTTCGGCTGCGGGCCGTGCTCTGTTCATTTTTTCTTCCATTCGGTAGAATCATCCTTTCTGAATTTCCTTTTTCTGCACACCAAAAGGCTCCGCCGGGGTACGGCGAAGCGATGCGGAATTGTAAAGCGGCTAATATAGATATATTATAACATGTCGTGTATCCGGATGCAATACCGTGTCGAACGGCCGTCACAGAATATTCACCTTTTGTTCTTGCTTTTGACGCAATAAACCGTTACAATAAATGCAAACTGGATGATTTCTGCGCTCGGCGCGGAAATTGCAGAATTCGGAAAAACAGGAAGAAAGAAAAACAGGAAGAAAAAGGAAAGAGGTACGAACATGGCATCCGGAAAAATTCTCATTGTAGATGACGACAAGAACATTTGCGAGCTGCTCAGGCTTTATATCGAAAAAGAAGGCTTTGAAACCGCCATTGCCAACGACGGCAAGGCGGCGCTGCAGATGTTCGATGCGGTAAATCCCGACCTGATCCTGCTCGACATCATGCTGCCCGAGCTGGACGGCTGGCAGGTCTGCCGCGAGATCCGCAAAAAATCGCAGTGTCCCATCATCATGCTCACCGCAAAGGGCGAGGTTTTCGACAAGGTGCTCGGCCTTGAGCTGGGCGCGGACGATTACGTCGTGAAGCCCTTTGAAACTAAGGAGGTTATCGCGCGCATCAACGCCGTGCTTCGCCGGATCGGCAAAAAGGAAACGGCTCAGGTGCAGGAGGTCAGCTACGAGAATCTGACAATCAACCTGACCAATTATGAGCTTAAGGTCAAGGGCGTTCAGGTTGACACGCCCCCGAAGGAGATGGAGCTGATTTACCACCTGGCTTCCAACCCGAACCGCGTATTCACGCGCGACCAGCTGCTCGACGAGGTCTGGGGCTTCGATTATTACGGCGATTCCCGCACCGTGGACGTGCATGTCAAGCGGCTGCGTGAAAAGCTGGAGGGCGTTTCCGACAAATGGGCGCTCAAAACGGTTTGGGGCGTCGGCTATAAATTTGAAGTCAAGGACTGAAAGGATGACACGCCTTGCAGAAATCCCTGTTCGGTAAATACCTGCGAAACACGATGATCATCGTGTTTTCCAGCTTCGTTGTGCTCGGCAGCGTTATGATGGTCTTTTTCGCCGAGTACACCAAAAGCGACAAGCGCAAGCTTCTGACGCAGAGCGCCACCTCCATGGCCTCGATCACCGCGGCCGTCGACATGTCCGGCTCGGGCATACCGCAGTTTCTCGGCCTGTTCGTGCAGTCGTTTTCCATGAATATCGACGCCGATATTTTCGTCACCGACCTCGAGGGCAACGTCCTGCTCGGCGCTTACGCAAACAGCACCTCCCGCGTGGGCGTGCAGTTCACGCCGTTCAAAACCGTTCCGAAGGATATTGTCGCGCGTGCCGCCGCAGGCTCTTTTTCCGGCACCGGCCGCAAGAACGGCATCTATGAGGATCCCTACTATGTGATCGGCGTGCCGCTTTACGCTTCCGCGGAAAACAAAACCCCGGTGGGCGCCGTGTTTGCGGCGACAAACGCCACCACGCTCACCGAATACCAGTTCACCGCGTTTCAGATGTTTCTGATCGCGGCCGCTGCGGCGTTCCTGCTGGCATTCTGTGTTGTCGGCCTGTTCTCTTACCGGCTTGTGAAGCCGCTGCGGCAGATGTCCGCCGCCGCCAAAAGTCTGGGCAACGGCGATTTCTCCGTGCGCGTTCCGGTCACCTCCAGCGATGAGATCGGCCAGCTCGCGCTGTCCTTCAACAACATGGCCGATTCGCTCTCGAACAGCGAGAGCATGAACCGCAGCTTTGTGGCCAATGTCTCCCACGAGCTGAAAACGCCGATGACAACGATTGCGGGCTTTATCGACGGCATTCTGGACGGCACCATCCCGCCCGAACGGCAGACGTATTACCTGCACATCGTCTCCGATGAGGTCAAGCGCCTTTCGCGTCTGGTCAAAACCATGCTGAACCTCTCGCGCATCGACAACGGCGAGCTGAAGCTGCGGCCCGTCAATTTCGATATCTCCGAAACCGTGCTTTCCACGGTGCTGACCTTTGAAAAGAGCATCGAGGAAAAGCAGATCGATATCCGCGGGCTGGATATGCTCAAGCCCCAGCAGATATACGGCGACGAGGATCTGCTGCATCAGGTCGTTTACAATCTGGTGGAAAACGCCGTCAAGTTCACAAACAAGGGCGGCTACATCTCCTTCACCGTTTCGGACAGCATCGACCGCATCGCCGTAGCCATTCAGAACAGCGGCTCCGGCATTCAGGCGGACGAGCTGCCGATGGTCTTTGAAAAATTCTACAAGACCGATAAGTCGAGAAGTCAGGACAAAAACGGTATGGGCTTGGGTCTGTACCTCGTCAAAACCATTATCAAGCTGCACGGCGGCGACATCTATGTCACCTCCGTTGTGGATCAATACACGCAATTTGCCTTCTACATTCCAAAGCCTCAGGAAGCGCCGAAGCTGAAGCCGGCATACAGCGTTCCGGTTGAGGACGCCGTGATCTCCGAGCGTCCGAAGAAAGAGCACCGCGGACACGGGAAGGATGACAGCAATCAATAAACGCGGAACGCCGCACCGGCGATTCCTGCGCAGCAAAGGACAGTGACAGCCAAATGGACGAATTTGAAAGAGAGCAGAACGAAACCAACGGAGCGGAGCAGCCCGGTTTTCCCGCGCAGGATGAACCCGCTCCGCTCCCGGATGCGGAACAGCCCGCCGCGGCTCCGGCGGATGAACCGCCGCAGGCCGCGCCGCCCGCAGGCGCACCGCAGCCGCCTTACGGATACCCGCAGCCGCCGTACCCGAATTATTACCCCTATCCGCCGGTCATGCAGAACCCCTATCCGCAGCCCGCGCCGCCCAGGCGCGGAATGCCGACCGGGCTGAAGGTTCTGCTGATTGTGATGTCCGTCCTGTTTGCCGGCTCCGTCGTCGGCTTTGCCGTGTACGGCGTCTACGCCGCCGTGACAAATTACACGACGGAATCCCACGCCGGCATGCCGTTCTACGACCCGGAATTCCCGCGCGGCGACGGCGAAGAAGCGGACGGGGACGACGAAGAGGCGGAGCTGCCCGAAGAAAGCACACGGCCCGCACCGGATATCGAGATCACGCCGAACACGGAGGGCATCACGCTGCACAGCACACCGGACGGCGGGGAGCTGGATGTTTCAGCCGTTTACGACAAAGTCATTCCTTCCACCGTGCTGGTCATCACGGAGGGTGAATCCGGCGGAACCGGAACCGGAATCATCGCCACGGAGGACGGCTACATCATTACAAACAGCCATGTGGTTCTGAATTCCCGCTCCGTTTCGGTGCAGGTCAAGACAAACGACGGCGTGATGCACGATGCGGTCGTCGTCGGCTGCGACAAGACGACGGACCTTGCCGTGCTGAAGATTGACGGCAACGGCTATACGCCCGCGGAATTCGGCGATTCCGATGACCTGAAGATGGGCCAGTGGGTCGTTGCCATCGGCAACCCGGGCGGCGAACAGTTCTCCGGTTCTCTGACGCGCGGCGTCATCTCCGGCCTGAACCGCTCCGTCGGCTCATACAGCGACAACGGCATGACCTATATCCAGACCGACGCGGCGATCAACCCCGGCAATTCCGGCGGCCCGCTCGTCAACCTCTACGGTCAGGTTGTGGGCATCAATTCCTCGAAGATCGTTTCCGAGCAGTATGAAGGCATGGGCTTTGCCATTCCGATTACGGGTGCGCAGCACATCATCAACGACCTGCTTTCCGGCGGCTATGTGCAGGGCCGCGTTCGCTTCGGCATCAAGGGCACGGCGATTTCGGAGCTTCAGGCCGCGATGTACGACGTCCCGCAGGGCTTCATGATCAGCGAAATCGACGAGGACAGCAGCTTCATCGATACGGAAGTGCAGGAATACGACATCATCACCGCAATTGACGATGCGGAAACGCCGACGCTTGACGCGCTTTCCAACGCGCTGCTCTCGTACAGTCCCGGAGACAGCGTGCGCGTCACGCTTTTCCGGCCGAATGAAACCGGCAAGGGCGGCGAGGAATTTGAGGTCACCGTCATTCTGCTGGAGGATAAGGGCGAAACACAGGGTTAAGCCCATTATGGGGAGGAAGTTCATATGGAAAAACTGACTGGCCGCGAGCGGATTATGCGTATTTTCCGCAACCAGGAATACGACCGGCCCGCGCTGAAGCTTTGGGGCGCAAAGCCCGGCGAAACGCTTCTGCATCCCGGCTATGCACCCGTCATGGAACGGGCGCTGGCGGTTACGGATATTTTCGGCGAAGCCGGTTCCCGGTTCAACATGTACTGCGGCAGAAACGCGGAGCAGGCCGTCACCCGCGTGACGCTGCCCACAAAGGATCCCCTTTGGGAAGAGGTTGTAACCACCTATCATACCCCGAAGGGCAACCTTACGGAACGGTTTCACAGCTCCGTAATCGGCGCGGCGGGCTATATCACCGAATACGCCGTAAAGGACGAGGAGGATCTGGAAAAGCTGATCTCCATGCCGTATGCGCCGTATCCGTTTGAAACCCGATGTTCTGAGGTGGATGCCCAAATCGGCGACAGAGGCATCTGCATGTTTTCGCTCGACCACGCCGGCTATGCCCTGCAGCGAATGACAGGCTCCGAAACGCTGGCTTATCTTTCCGTCGATAACCGCAGGCTTGTGCTCGAGGCGCTGGAGCTTTTCGCAAAGCGGGTCTATGAGCAGGCGCAGACCGCCATTGATCACGGCATGCGCGGCGTTTTCTGCTGGGTCGGCCCCGAGCTGCTGATTCCGCCGCTCATGGGCTATCAGGATTTTGAGGAATTTGAGTTTCAGATCAACAAGCCGCTGTGCGACCTGATTCACAATGCGGGCGGCTACACCTGGCTGCACTGTCACGGCAGGGTTGCAAAGCTGGTGGACCGTTTCATTGAAATGGGCATCGATGTGCTCAATCCGCTGGAGCCGCCGAAAAACGGCGATGTGGAGCTTGGCGCGCTCGTCGCCCAGTACGGCAGGCGCATCGGCTATGAGGGAAACATCGAAATCCAGAGCATTCTGCAGGATGATCCCGATACGCTGCGTGAAAAAATCCGCAGCTGCGTAAAGCTGGGCGCCGAAAGCGGCCGCTTTATCCTTTGCCCTTCCGCAGGCTTCATGGAATATCCCGAGCCGGAGGAGCGGTATCTTTCCAACCTCATGCTCTATCTGGACGAAGGCCTGAAGGCCGTTGCCGGCTGCTGAGACATACCGGGCATAACAGAATTTCATACGTTTGCGAAAGCGGCATGGCTGAAAAGCCATGCCGCTTTGCTTTGTCCGCCGCGCCGCTTCAGGTTCAGCGGAACGCCAGAATGGCGTATGTAACCCCGGCCTCATTGAGCGCCGCCATGCTGCCGCCCGCATCCGGTTCGGTCTGCGACTGCGATACGCTCACCTGCACCGTGCTCAGCTCTACGCCGAGGCTGTGCTGCCCGCCGGCGGAAAAGCCCGCATAATGCTTTGTACAGCCATCCGTACAGACCGATGCGCCTTTCCCGACCGCAAAGACCACAACGGCGGACGGGCTGAACGGGAAGACCAGCGAGCGCGTCTGTGCGCCCGTACCCGTATAGGTCCGTACCTCTATGGGCGCGTCCAGTCTGGCGCGCCGTTCCTCATCCAGATGCCGGTCTCCGTCGTTGAGATGCCCGCCGACGACGGTTTCCAGCGCGGTATGATCCGCCACGAAATCCGCACGGCGCGGCTTGTCCGTTCCCGCCCAGAGCGAAAGCCCCAGTACGGGCGTCTTTTCACTTGCTGCCATTTGCCATCATCCTTTCCGTTACAAGCTGTCGATCTGATCCCATGTGTAGTCCTTCGCATCCATCTCGTCAAACGTGAGCGCCGCGTCGTCTGCGGCATCCCATGTAACGCTGCCGAAATCGAATACGCACGGCAGGTGCGCCGGCATAAAAGCGCGCGCTTCGCTTTCCGCCGCCGTTTCCGAGATGCCGAGCACCTCCTGCACATTGACATTCAGACCGTCCTGATCATTCTCCACGATTGTGCCGCGGATGCCGGCGGCCAGAAGCTGCTTTTCCAGCGCCGCTTTTGTGTGGTCCGCCGGAGTTACGGCGCCGCGTTCCAGCAGCATGGCGCGCCGGATCTCCGGATTATCCGATGAAGGGCGGATGCGGAACAGCTTCTCAAACCGTTCCAGTCCGTCCGCCCCGGCCGTCTGCACAAACAGGCCGTTGCGGAGCTTTTCCAGCGCCTCCGACAGGATTTCAAGCCCTGCGCCGTAGGCCGCCATCTCTGCGGAGAAAATTTTGTCCTCACCCGTATACAGGCCGGTATGAATCAGAATGCGCCGCATTCTGATTTCCGCTTCCGTCATATTCACGCCCCCTTACAGCTGCGTCTGCAGCGCCGTAATCTCGCCGGGCACGACGATTTCATCCGCAGCCGCGGCGTAATCCGTGACGCTCGCGGGCAGCGAGCAGTTTTTCACCGCGCCGGTCTGCATGATGGCGCCTACCACGGCGGCCGCCACAAACGGATCACCGACGGACAGCGTGTCAAAATACGCGCGCACCGCCTCCTCACAGATGGCCTTCACATCCGAAAAGCCGCAGCCGTCCTTCGGCACAATGTACATGGTCACGCGCTTTGAAACCGGCTCCGCCGCCGCGACGGTCACATCGACATTGATCTCACGCAGCGCATCGAGCACCGTCTGCACGGCCGTGACGGTTTCCTCCGTTACGGCCGCGCGGTCGCCGTACAGATAGACGGCAACCGTACCGATCCCGTTTGCGCGCGGCACAACATTCACATGCTCGACACCGGGAATCTGCAGAGCCGCGCGGCGGTATGTCTCGCTGTTCGCGCCGTTGGGCAGCACACTGTAGCTCGCCAGCAGCCGTCTGCGCAGCGCATCATCGCTTTCCTCGTCAGAGCCGCCCGAAAACGCGGTATCATTCCGCACGCTTTCGATGCCCGCCGGCGGTGTGACGAGCGTATCCACCGCGTGAACCGCCGCGTTGAACGCTCTGCCGCCGGTGACTGCCTGCGCCGCAGCCGTCACCGAAAGCTCCCCCGCCGCAAGCACCGCCGCCTCCGTCGTTTCAAATTCCGCCGCTGCCCCGGACGCCGCGCAGACCGTCCCGCAGGGGATTTCAACATCGTAGGTCAGCGGCGTGCCGCGGGAAAAGGTCAGCGTGCCTTTCGCGCGCACGGCGGGCTTGCGGGCAAGGCCGCGTTCCCCGGCGTGCAGGTCAAGCGCTTCGCCCGCTGCCGTCTGCGGGAACGCCGCGTCACGCACCGTTTCGAGCGCACACAGCGCGGTATAGATTTCGCCCGCCAGCACACGCAGGCGAATGCCCGCGTCCGAGGCGTCATCCGGCTCGAAGCCGGCAAGCGACGCATACGTCTGCGCCATGCGCGCATAAATCTCCTCAAAGTTCATCGGCTGTTTCCTCCTTTTCAACCGTAACGCTTCCCGAACCGAGCGGTGTTGAAAGGAACACCGTCACCGCGTTTCCGTGGATTTCCGCCCGCTCCGCCGTGATCTCCGGGCAGCCGAGCAGCGCCTCCCGCGCAAAGCCGAGCGCCCGTTCCTCCGCATGGCCGGTCGTGACCGCCATCTGCGGAATCCGGCTGCCGAGCGTCCGGTCATACGGAAAGCTGCCCCGCACCGTATTCAGCCGGATATAGGCCCGCTGCATGAGCGCATCGAGCCCTTCCGCTGTTTCCGGCAGACCCAGTCCGTTCTGGCAAATGCTTCCGTCATTCAGTCTGATCTCCATCCTGCACCTCCGCTTTCGGGAATACCTGCCCGTTGATGACCACCGCGCCGTCCGCCCGCAGCAGAATCTCCGCGCCGCCCGCGGAGAAAAGCCGCACTTCGCCGGGCAGAAGGCCCGCCGCGCGGTTGACCGCGCCGATGCAGACCCCGCTTTCCGGCAGCATCACAACCTTTTCCCCCTGCGGCAGGCAAACCGCCATGCCGTAAGGCACCGCAACCGCCGGCGCGCGGCGCTCCATGTCGGTGCGCACGCTGATTGCTTCGCCGCCCGTGGTGACAACGCCGGTTTTTGCGGTCTGCACCGCCTGCGTTTCCGCCGTTCGCTTTGAAAGCCACATGCCTTCATTCCCCCTCTTTTTCCGAAACTTCACTTGGCTCAAAGGTGAGCGTCGTTTCCTCCGCGCCGTCCGTACACCGGTAGCGCAGCGCCGTCAGCCGCATGCTGCCGCACATCGGGCTGAGGTGTGCGGCTTCATACAGATCGCCCGGCTCGGCATCCGCAAAGCCTGCGCATACCACACGGAGCCGAAGGGCCTCCCGTTCACCGTCCGCAATCAGCGTTTCCGGCGCGGTTCTGGCATACGCCGAAAGATACCGCACACGGCTGACGCCTGCCGCCGCCGGGTTTTCATACACGGTGTTGTACGCGCCGGTGCGTGTGTTCTGAACCACGATGCGGCTCAGCCGGGCGTACGGGCGGTGCAGAAGCTCCGTCTCCTGCACCCCGGCAAGCCGCAGCGTCTTTGCCGCACGCTCCGAAAAGCACAGCGTGCCGTCGCGCAGGCAGTGCGGGGTGCGGTGCAGGAAGGCCGACGAAAAGCCGCACACCGCTTCCCAGCAGCTCGTCCCCTTTTCAACGACGAATTCGCCGGCCTTAGGGCGAAAATCCCCGCCCTCGGCCCGCAGACCGAACGGCAGCAGAAACAGCGTTTCAATCAGCCGCAGTGAGGGCATCCGAAGCTGTCCCGGCTGCGCTTCATTATCGAGCAGTGCCGCCGCCCGGCTGCGCAGGGCAAAAAACTCCGTGCGCACGCCGCCGCTGGTCCGCACGCTGTGCTCGTCCAGAATGCCGGAGAACAGTACCGTACCGCCGCGCTCCATGCGCACGCCGCACGGCTCCCGATTCAGCAGCGGCCCGGACGGCGTATAGGTCAGCTCCAGACTGTCCGCCGGCGTATCCTCATCGCGCTGAAGCGAAATGCGCACCGGCTGACTGTCCGCTTCCGCTTCGGTGCCGTCCGCGAACAAAAAGACTATCCGCATCAAGGGATATGAACCTCCTCTCCCGGCGCAAGCGACGCAATACACGCGAGATGCCGGTTTGCCGCCGCGAGACGGTCAATCGGAACGCCCGTGAAATACGCGTAATCCCACAGGCTTTCACCGCCCTTCGCAAGATAGGTCTGCCCCGAAACGCTTTGCACCGTGCCGGCCGTCTCCACAAAGCAGAAGCTGTAGGCCACCACGTTTTTCTCCTGCACGCCCGAAAGCGTCAGCTCGCTCAGCACCGCCTCAAACGGCCTGCGGCCCGGCAGAAACAGCGTGTGCGTTTCGCCGAACAGCGCTTCCAGCCGCAGGTAATCGGCCATCGCCTGTTCGCCGGTGAAAAAGCCCTTGCCGCGCACCCGCTTTCGGCGCATGCCGACCGGCTGCACACATGTTTCGCCCTGCACCGAAACACGCTCGCGCAGCAGCGCGGCCAGCTCCACCTGCAGCTCAGCCGGATTGAACGGAAATTCAAAATCGCCGAAGCACATCGTCATCAAATTTGTCATCGCCGTCTCCCTCCCCGCGCTCAGGCCGTGCGGATCGGCGCGGGATAGCGCCGCCCGTCGCGCTCCAGTGCATCGGAGAGCGCGCGCATCATCTCATACTCATCTTCCATTTTATGCGTTGTCCCCGCCTTCCGTAACATTTTCCGCGCCGCCCGCTTCCAGAACCAGACGGTCCGGTTCAATTCTTTTCCATGCGCACGGCGCATACCGCACGCCCGCCGTCTCCGTCACAAAGCTCTCCAGACCCAGCAGCTCCGTGCCGCCGGTGAAGCCGGCCAGCGTGACCCGGTATGTCTTTGCACCGTTCACCACCGTATGCGGCTTTTCCTCGCCCACGGAACCGTACCGCTTGGTCTGCATCTCCGTAGACACGGAAACGCTGTCTGCCCAATAGCCGACGCCGTTGATCGCCACGGCCGTGCGGTTTTCCGCCGCAGCCGTCACGGCAAGGATGGTGCACGGCGTCACTAGACAGCCCGCCGTGCCGTCGTATTTCGTCTCGCCGCGCGTCACGCTGCGCACCGTGCAGGGAATCTCCTGCAGCGCGGCGCACACGGCCGCAAAGAGATCGCCCGGCACGGCCGACGGCGGCGTATAGAGCCACACGCCGAGCTTTGCGCTGCCCCCGTCCTCCGCACGGGTTTCACTCAGCAGCCCGATACACAGCACCGGCTTTTCGGGCTTTCGCGTCATGCTGCCGGAAAAAGCCGCATGCACTTCCGTTTCCGGCAGCATCGTCCGCAGCTTTTCCAGAAGCGCCGCGGCAAGCTCACTGCCCGTCATCCGCCGTCCTCCTTTCCAGCACGGCGCGCACATAGGCGCGTCCGCAGAAGCCGTCTGCCGGCGCGGCCTCCAGCACCGTGTATGTCTCTCCGCCGCAGAAAAGCTGCGCATTGTCCGCGCCGAGCAGCTCCTGCGCGTCGCCGAGATAAAGATACAGCGGCATTTCCAGCCTTCCGCAGCGCAGCAGGTCAAAGGTCGTAAAATCCTGCGCATTCCGTCCGAGCGCGCGGATGACTCCGCGGCGGCTCACGGTTTTTCCCGCTGCCGTCACAACAACCGGCTGCGCACGCCGGAACAGCGTACGGATGAGACGTCTCATGTCCGAACACCCCCGAAGTAAAACGCGTCGTCGCGCAGAATACCGGACAGCTCACGCATACACTGCCTATAATACGCCTGCGCCTTTTCGCTGCCGGTTTTGAACTCCGCGCGCACCTCGCCGGCCGTCACGCTGTCCGGAGACTGCGCTTCGTCCAGCAGCGCAAGCTGATACGCCGCATACGCCGCGGCCGCGGCGCACAGCGCGTCCTCCTTTTCCGCAAGCTCCTCCGCCGTGCCGGCCACACGTTCCGAAAGCATGCGCACGGCATCGGACGCCAGCAGCGTGAGCAGCTCCGCGCGGTCGTCATCCGTCAGCAGGCGAAGCCGGTTCTGTACCGTTTCCAATTTCATTTGCCCCACACCTTTCCGCGCGTTCTGCCGTCCCGGAAAATCCGGGACGGCGCGCGTCAACTTAAATCAATAGCTCAGGCCCTGCGCGGCATCGCCGTAAATCTGCGCGAAGCCCGCGACGGCGGTAATCGCCGCACGCTCCATCTGGCGGTCGATCAGCTTGTCGTAGTCGGTAAGCACATCGCCCGCCTGCACCATTTCAAGCGCACAGTTCCGGTCGAGCGCAATGAGCTTTTTCGCGTCCATGGACGGCACATGGATCAGCGTTGCGCCCAGCGGTGTGATCAGCTTGCCCGCGCCGCTGATGTTGAGACCTGCCTGCGCATCCTTGAATTCGCTGATCTTCAGCAGGTCCTGCAGCGCCGTTGTGCCGGCCAGAATCGTGTTGAAATGATAGTCCGCGAGCTTGCCCCAAAGGGTGACAAGGTCACTGTACGTCGGCGCCGCCGACAGCGCGGTGACCGTGATCCCGCCGTTCGAGCCGTCGCCGTTCAGCAGCACGTCAACCGCATCCTTCATCTGTCTGCGCGCGATGTAAACGCCGATCTGACGCAGGATAACCGTGAACAGATCCAGTCTGTGGTGGCGCAGCGCTTCATACGAGCTGACAATCATGCGGCCGCGCTTCTTGAGCGTAACGAGCGCGCTGCCCGTCTTAACGACGGTCTGCGGGATAGCGCTTCCCTCTGCGACCGGATCCGCAATCTTCTCGCTCTCCGCCGTCTCCGCCTGAATGGTGCGGTAATCGAGCGTATCGATTTTGGTGACGGTCGCCACCATATCGGGCAGATGGTTTGCCATCTCCATGCCCTGACGCACCGCGCGGGCGACATATTCCGGGAAAAGCGCCGCGCTCTGGGAGGAGGTGAAGAACTTCTCCACGGTGTCGCAGCTCGGGCCGCTCACGCGGATGCCGAAGCGCTTGAGCTGGCGCTGGTAGGCATCAAGCCCCGCAAGCGGCGTGCCCGTGTAATTCTGGGAGCCGTCCAGCTCTTCGAGCACCTGTGTGAAGCTCTTGCCCGGAACGCCGTACATGCCCTTTTCGAGTGTGATGTTTTCAAATGCCATGATGATTTCCCCTTTCAGAATGTTTAAATGCAAAACGCGCGGTCATCCGCGGTTTTTTCCTGTGTGTCCGTCCTGTCTCCGGCGAGCTGCGGCATAACCGGCAGATGCGCCTCTGCCATTTTGCCGAGAACGCCGGCGGTTTCCTCCAACTCCCCGATCGTCAGTCCCTTGAGCATCGCGTCCAGAATGCCGCGCTTCAGCGCAGGCTGTGCCACGGCGCTGTATTTTGCGATTTGGGCACAGAGCGACGCGCGATAGCGGTCTCCGCAGGCGGCCCGTTCCTCAAGCGCCTTCAGTTCTCCGCGAAGCCGTTCCGCCTCCGTCCCCGAAATCGTCACGCTTTCCTCCGTTTCGAGCTTTTTCAGAATGTCGTTCACCGACCGGATCTCCCCTTTCTCCGCGCGCGAAAACTGCTTCACAACGCCCGCCGCGCGCTGCGCGGGCACTGCCACAAACGAAAACTCATACGCATCGGTTGCATCCTCCAGAATCCGCACGCAGCGCTTGCCGTCATACATTCTGCCGCGCAGATGACCGCAGCTTTCCTGACCGCAGATCGAGCAGGTGCGCTTTGCGACCGCACAGCTCACGCTGACCTCCTTGCGGATACCGCTTTCAATCGACTCGATCAGCGCGTTGGTTTCCTCGCCGCGCGGGATATACGCGCCGGCGACAAGCTGAGCATAGACCTCGCCGCGGGACGTGCGTTTTTCCGGGAATGTGCGGACCTCAGCCGCGTAGATGCGTGCCGACTGATTGCGGCTGGAATGCTCGTGGTCCAGAATGCCCGTTTTGCCGACAAACAGTGCCGCAAGCTGCTCAAGCGTCTTCTGGGTGAAGCACTCGAAATCGCGGTCCACTTCATTGTCGCAGAGCACCACCGAAAAGGTGTAGATTTCCTCCGCGCTGTACGGCCGGCGTGTGTAGCCGTTGATCTGCGCAAGCGCATCGGCGCCGACCATCTGCGCGCCCTTCAGAATTTTACCGTTCATTGTTTTTCTTCTCCTCTCTCCGCAGCGCCGCCGTGCGTGCCGCAAGGTATTCCGCATTGGCATGATCCACCTCGTCCTGCATCGTGATCTCATCCCATTCCACCGCAACCTCGTCGGAAAATCCGTTGAGGCGCAGCCAGGTGCGGCAAATCTTCAGCACAACCGGCTCCAGAATGCGTCGGTAGGCCATCAGCTCACTCGTCAGCACATCGGCCTGCTGGCTCGACATGCGCTCGGTTGAGGACCACGAAAGGCCGAGCAGAAACGGCGGGATGCCGAGCTTCGCCACAATCTGCTCAAGAAGCTGGCGAACCGGTATGTCGCTGTTCATCTGCTGATTGTCCGCGCCGATGGCCTGAATCGATACGTCGCCCACCGCGACAAAATCGCTCACGCCCGGGCCGTGCATGGCGCGGCTCCATTCCCGGGCAAGCTGCGCGGCGCGGTCGCCCGCGTTCATGTAGCCCTCGTTTTTGCAGGTCACCGCAAAGCGCACGTTGCCCATGCGCTCCCAGTTGATGCCGATTGTCCGGTAGATTCTGAGCAGCACCTCGCTGACAAACGGCAGACCCTTCAGGATGGAAGTGCCCTGCGCGCTGCCCGGCGCCGGATTCAGCGCCGAGGAAAGAATCAGCTCCGGATAGCGGCACGGCTGTGTCCCGCTGCGGCGGATCACAAAAACGCCCGTTTCAAGCGGTGATACAAGGCGGATTTCCAGATCGTCGAGCGAGGCGTTGTACAGCGCCTGCACCGCGCCGTTGGCCGCAACAATTTCGCCCACCGCGTTGCCGTATGTCAGAAGCTGCTCAAAATAAACGGAAAGGAAGCTGTCAATTCCGCTGTTGCAGCCGTTGACCGGCACGTTTTTGAGAAACGCCCTGAGCGCCGCTTCCGTCCCGGCTTCCGGGCAGACCACCGAAAAGCCGCCGACCAGCCGCACAAGCTTGTGGATTGCCGCGTCGATGATCGGCACCTGCTCGCGCAGCGCGCGGTACAGGCCGCGCTCACCCGCCGCCTGCGGCAGAACCGGCGTGCAGGCGCCCTGTGTCTGCACGGATACGGCGGCCTGCCTGTTTTTCTTCAAAAGTCCCAAATGCACTCTCCTTTCTCTCCGTCTCCGCGGCGCTCCACCGCGCAGGCAAACGGCTCCTGCGCCGGCAGCACCGTTGAGACGAAGTACCGGATGTCGTCCATGGCATGATCGTTTTCCTTGACCGGCGCATCCCGCGCACCGTCGTCCGCCCAGCGGTACAGGGAGAATTCACGCACCGTATCGGCGCAGCAGGCGGCGATTCTGATCCGCCCGGTCCGAAGCGCCGTCGCTGTCTGACGGATGCCGTTGAGCACGTCGTTTTTCGCGGGCGTTACCGCGCAGCCCTGGCTCCGAAGCAGCTCGATAAAGCTCGCGGCCGACGGATCGCAGACGACGATTTCCGGTTTTCTGCCCGCCAAAAGCCGCTCAAAGCCCCGGTAATGCTCTTCGTCCGTCCGCCGGGCGCCTTCGGCACGCGCGTCGTAGTAATACTCGTCCACGCGGTACCATACGCCGTCCAGACAGCCCCAAAGCCCCATGGAGGTGGGATTCACCGTGCCGTAATCGATGGACACGCCGAACCGCTCGAACGGTTCGGACGGAACATCGCAGAGCAGCTCCTGTGCAAACGGATACACAAGGCCCGTCGCCGCCGTCCATTTGCCCTCGATGAACCGGCTGTAAAACGCGCCGGTAAACATCCGCCGGTACCGCGCCCGCACCGCAGCGCTCAACGACGGATTGTCCTCCATCGTGAAGTGCAAATACAGCGCACCGCGCGATTCCGCTTTCAGAATCCACTCGCGGTAGAACCAGTGCTGCGGATGCTCGGGGTTGCAGTTGAACCACAGCTTTGCGCCCGGAAGCGAACAGCGCGCAATACCCTGTTCCACAAAGGAGCGGGGCATCAGTGCCGCTTCATCGAACAGAATGCCGCCGAGCGTCATGCCCTGAATCAGCGCCGCGCTCGATTCATCCTTGCCGCCGAAGAGGTAAAAGCGGTTTTCAATTCCCCTGTGCCGCAGCGTCAGCAGATTTTCGGAATAGCGCACCTGAACCGAAAAGCCCATGTGCCGAAGCTGCGGCATCAGATCCGCGATCACGTTTCGCCGCACCGAACGGATTGTTTTGCCGCATACCGCAAAGCTCACGCCCGAAAAGCGCGCCATGGCCCAAAGGAAAAACGAAAGCCCCATGCACACCGTCTTGCCGCTGCGCACCGCACCGTCGCAGATGACGGCGTTTTTGTCCCGGTACGGGCTTTTTTCGCCCCACCAGCAAAGCACCTGCATCTGCTTTTCGGAAAACGTCCTCACGGCGCCTCCCCGTCCCGCTCGCCGAGCGCCTCTGCGCCGCGCTCGATGGCGCGCAGCACATCGTCCGCTCCGCCGCCCGCATGCTCCAGCTCGCTCAGCATCCGCAGCGCCTCGATGCGGTCGAAGAACCGGATTTCCATCCCTCCGCCCTTCGGCCTGCGGATTTCCGAAACCGCGAACAGATTCATGTTCCGGAGCATCCGCGGGTTGACCTCGTCGCAGAACAGAAGCCGAACCGCATCGCGGATATCGCCGAACGCCAGCCTGCGGAACCCCTCCAGCGCCGTTTCATCCTGCATATTCAACACCCTTTCTGTGAATATTTTTTTGAAGGGAAGAAAAAGTCCCTTCACTTATACCGCCAAAACCGCGAAAAGTTTCCCTGTGGAGGGAAACTTTTTTGAAAGATGTCCGGTGATGTCCGAAAATGTCCGAAAATGTCATGACATGTCATGACATTTTCGGACATCTCCGGACAGAAAAAATCCCGCAGATTTAACTCTGCGGGATTCATTTTTTTGCATATTTATTCATTTATCAGCGGCAGCTCCGTCATGCGGAGCTTGGCGCAGCCGTAGGGGTAAAGCTCTGTCTCCCTGGCGGCGCCGAGGGGAACCCGGGAGCGCGGAACCTTCGCGCACAAGGCGTCGTACCCCGGCTCCATACCCCAATCAATCTGAACGGTCCGCGCCGCAACGGTCACCGGCGGATTTTCGGAAGAAAAGGGGACCGCATCCGTCTTTCGCCGCCGGAGCGTCAGCGCACCGCCGCAGTACGCATAATTCCAGCCGCTCACGGGCAGATACTCATAATCGCAGTAGGGATACCGTCGCTCCGCGCCGTTCTTTTCGTACTCGTACCGCTTCTTTTCATACCGCACGGGCACCGAAAACACGAGTGATCCGCACTGCACCGACGTCAAATCATACGGCCGTTCCACAAAGTGCGGGGCCGTTTCAAACTGCAGGCGGATTTCGCGCGTCTCCCCGGCCCGGATCTCCACGGAAAACATTTCGCCCGCAAACGGCTTCCCGTCCGCAAGAACGGCCTGGGCAAAGGAGGGAATCCGGATCTGGAAGGTGAAGTCCGTCTTCGAGGAAACGGTATAGCGGAACGTGTTTTCAAAGGGATACTCCGTTTCCAGCTCTATGCGGAAATCTCCGGTTTCCAGCACGGCGGGCACCGGAACGGCGCTCAGAACTCTGCTGCCGCTGTGCAGAAACGCGGAAAGCGCAAATTTCGGCCAGCCCTGACTGAAATTCGCCGTGCAGCAGCCGAAATTCGGCTCCAGCCCGAACAGATGCGATTCCGGCCCGTTGGTTCGGAAAATCGGCTTCACGCCCTCCGGAAACCGCCGGCAGGCCATCTGATTGCTCATCTGCACATACTGATGCGCCCACATATCGTCGCTCAGCGTCGCCGGCAGCGCGTTGAAGGCGAGCATCTCGAGGCGCTCCGCCCATTTTGGGTCACCCGTGTGCGCATACAGCAGCTCGCAGGAATACATCTGCTCCACCACGGCGCACAGCTCCGTTCCCTGAATGGGGCTGAGACCCGAAAGGCATTCGTCGCCGGTAAACAGCCCCACCGGCGTGCCGTTATGCCGGCTCAGCGCCGCATACAGCGTCTCCGCATCGTCGCGGTACGCCTCGCCGAGCAGCTCGCAGGAAACCGCCTCATATTTCAGCGCCATCGCAATGTTCACAATGTGCGTATCAAAGCGCCAGACATCCTTCGGCTCCTCCCAGAGCGGCATGAGCGCCGGATAATCCGTCCCCTGCGCCTTCAAAATGCCCGCCAGCTCGGTAAGCCAGTCCTCTCGATATCGGTCATACAGGAACCGGATGGCGATAAACCCCTCATACCAGCGGAATCTCCCCCAGTTGAACAGCCGGATTTCGCCGCTTTTCAAAAGCATGCAGTAGTTCTTCAGCGTATCGTAAAGAACCCCGGGAATGCGATCGTCCTTTGAGCACGCATAATACACGGTCAGCACCTTGGAAAGCAGCAGCAACGCCCATGTGTCATATGTCTTTCTGTCCGCATCCGCGCAGGGGCAGATCCACCCGTCGCTTTTCTGCGCCGCAAGGATTGCGTCGATGTATTTTTTGGCCCGCGCGATCATATCGTCATC
The DNA here is from genome assembly GCA_051880755.1 of Hominenteromicrobium sp. GTDB lineage: Bacteria > Bacillota > Clostridia > Oscillospirales > Acutalibacteraceae > Hominenteromicrobium. Next base: position 13,456 of record JBJEOO010000174.1, on the reverse strand, counting down.
TTCCAGCAGATACGCGAGCGGGATAAACCCGTCCAGCCAATACGGCACGCGTTCCCAGCCCTCGGCGTTCCCGCCGATCCACGCGCTGTCCCGCACATCGGGCCAGACCCTGTCCAGATTTCCGCTCAGCCCGGCCGCCTGAAGCTCAAGCTGCCGCCTCAGCCAGCCGCGCGGCCTGATCTCGTTCGTTGTATAGAATTCCCATGCACCCATATGTTTTCTCCTGTACAAAAGGGCAGGCATGAAATCGAATCATTTCATACCTGCCCTTCGCATGCAGCTCCGAATTACATGTTGTAGAGCGCTTCGGCGGTGAGGATTTCCACACCGTTCTCGGTGAGCACCTCAGCGGCGCGTGCGGATTTATCCGTGCGGATGATCACATACGCCTTGCCCTTATCGCGGCTGACAAACGCATAGATGTACTCGACGTCGATGCCGGAATTTGCCAGAATGCGGATGACCTTTGAGAAGGCGCCGCGCTCGTCGGAAATGCCGACGGCCAGCACGTTCGTCAGGGAAACGGTCATGCCGTGCTCTCTGAGCGCGATGACGGCCTCCTTCGGACGGTCGACAATCACGCGCAGGATTCCGAAATCGCTCGTATCCGCGACGGAGATCGCACGGATATCGACCTCGGCTTCTGCCAGAACCTCGGTGATCTCCGCCAGTCTTCCGGGCTTGTTCTCAATGAAAACCGATAACTGCTGAATCTGCATAGTAACTCCTCGCTTTCTCTGTATTACAGCTTGCGCTTATCGATGACGCGCTTCGCTTTGCCTTCGCTGCGCTCGATGGACTTCGGCTCAAGCAGGCGGATTTTCGCCACGATATTCAGCGTGGACTGCAGCGCGCTGGCAATCTGCTTCTTGACGGCTTCAAGATTGCGCACCGTATCCGAGAACATCGCCTCGTTCATTTCCACCTGTACCTCCAGCGTATCGAGGTTATTCTGGCGGTCGACCACGAGCTGATAGTTCGGATCCATACCGAGATCGAGCAGAACGCTTTCGATCTGCGACGGGAAAACGTTGATGCCGCGGATAATCAGCATGTCGTCCGTTCTGCCGCGCGGCTTGCACATGCGCACCAGCGTACGGCCGCACTTGCACTTTTCGTGGTTCAGCGCGCAGATGTCGCGCGTGCGGTAGCGGATCAGCGGAAGCGCTTCCTTGCCGATGCAGGTAAACACCAGCTCGCCGTATTCGCCGTCCGGCAGCGGCTCGCCGGTTACGGGGTCGATAACCTCCGGGTAGAAGAAATCCTCGTTGATATGCATGCCGGCCTGCTCCTCGCACTCGCAGGAAACGCCCGGGCCTGCAATCTCCGAAAGGCCGTAAATATCGTAGGCCTTGATGTCGAGCAGGCGCTCGATCTCATGGCGCATCTCCTCGCTCCAGGGCTCCGCGCCGAAAATGCCGGCCCGCAGCCGCAGGCTCTTCGGGTCAATGCCCTTTTCACGCACCGTTTCGCCGATATACATCGCATACGACGGCGTGCAGCACAGAATGTCCGAGCCGTAATCCTGCAGAATCTGCACCTGACGCGCCGTGTTGCCGGAAGAAACCGGAATGGCCGTTGCGCCAAGCTCCTCCGCGCCGTAATGCAGGCCAAGGCCGCCGGTAAACAGGCCGTAACCGTAGGAAACATGCACAAAGTCGTCCTTTGTGCCGCCGACGGCCGCAATGCTGCGCGCCGCGCAGACCGCCCAGACCTTGATGTCGTTTTTCGTGTAGCCGACAACCGTCTGCTTGCCGGTTGTGCCGGAGGAAGCGTGGATGCGCGCCAGATCACCGCGCGGCACCGCAAACAGGCCGAACGGGTAGGTATCGCGCAGATCCGTCTTTGTGGTAAACGGCAGCTTCGTGATGTCGTCGATGCTCCGGATGTCGTCGGGCTTGAGGCCCATTTCATCGAAGCGTTTCCTGTACAGCGGAACGTTTTCATAGCAGGTGTGTACGGTCTTCACAAGGCGCTCCGACTGAATTTTCCGCAGCGTCTCGCGGTCCGCACATTCGATTTCCGGATTGTAGTAGTTCATGGGTAACAGCTCCTGTTTGTGCGTATTTTTGATTTATGCGTGATAACCAAGTGCAAAAGCGCGCTTGTTCATCTCCAAGAATTTGGGCGGAACGGTTTTTTCAATCGCGGAGATCCATTCGGCCTCCGGGATATCGAGCAGCGCCGCCATTGCGCCGATGAGCACGACGTTGACCGCCTTCTGTGAGCCGGCCTGCGCGGCAAGCGCCAGCGCATCCACCGCGGTAAGCTGCACGCCTTTTTCGCGGATCGCGTCCAGAATACCCTCCGGATACGCCGCCGCGCCCGTGATGACGGGCATCGGGTCGATCTGCTGGGTATTCGTCAGCACCATGCCGCCCGCCTTGAGATACGGCAGGAAACGCGCTGCCTCAAGCTGCTCAAAGGCAAGCAGGATATCCGCCTCGCCCTCGTTGATCACGGGCGATTCCACGCGCTCGCCCCAGCGCACATAGGTGACGACGCTGCCGCCGCGCTGACTCATGCCGTGCACCTCGCTGACCTTGACGTCATAGCCCGCATTGAGCATGACGCGCCCGAGCACACGGGACGCGAGCAGCGTGCCCTGCCCGCCGACGCCGACAATCATAACGCTTTTCATTTCCGCTCGCCCTCCTTTTTCTCCGCTTCTCCGATGGCGTGCTTCGCGCACAGCCCGGTGCAGACGCCGCAGCCGACGCACTGTGTCGCATCAATCGCCGCCTTGCCGTTCCGGATGCTGATGGCCGGGCAGCCGATGCCCATGCAGGCCTTGCAGCCGATGCACTTTTCCGCGTCGATCACAAGCGCGGGCTTGTGCTTCACGGTCTTGAGCAGCGCGCACGGACGGCGGCTGATCACGACGCTCGGACATTCGGCGGCAAGCGCCGCCTGAATCGCCGCACGGGTCGCCTTGAGATCGTAGGGATCGACCACCTGCACGTCGGCAATGCCGACCGCATGGCACAGCGCCGTGAGATCGACCGCGCTCGTCGGATCGCCCTTGATCGTGTAGCCGGTCGTCGGGTTCTGCTGGTGACCGGTCATGCCGGTAATCGAATTGTCGAGAATAATCACCGTGGAGTTCGAGCGGTTGTAGGCGATATCGATCAGGCTTGTGATGCCGGAGTGGATGAAGGTGGAATCGCCGATGACCGCAACCGCCTTCTTTTCGGCCTCAGCGCCGCGCGCCTTGTTGTAGCCGTGCAGCGCGGAAACGGAGGCGCCCATGCAGATGCAGGTGTCCATCGCGCCGAGCGGGGCCGAAGCGCCCAGCGTATAGCAGCCGATGTCGCCGCTGACGTACACGCCCTCGCGCTTGAGCGCATAGAACAGGCCTCTGTGCGGGCAGCCGCAGCACATGACCGGCGGGCGCACCGGGATATTTTCTTCGAGCGAGACGGACGCACCCAGCGGCGCGCCGAGCTTTTCCGCAATCAGTCGCTGGGAGAATTCCCCGCAGCGCGGGAAAATCTCCTTGCCCTTGACCGGAACGCCGATCTTTCTGCAGTGCGACTCGATGATGTCGTCCAGCTCCTCAATCACATAGATCGTTTCAAGCCCCGCCGCAAAATCCCGGATTTTCCGCACCGGCAGCGGGTTCACAACGCCGAGCTTCAGGTAATTGACCGTATCGCCCAGCGCCTCTTTCGCGTATTTATAAACGGAGCCGGCCACGATCACGCCGGTTTTTGCGCCGTTGTCTTCGATGAAATTGAGCGGTGAGGTCTCCGCCCACTCGCGCTCGGCAAGGGTACGCGCCTCCACCTTTTCGTGCTTCGGACGCGCAAAGGCCGGCAGCATGATGTTTTTCGCCGGATTCTTTTCGTAGTCCTTCAGCGGCACGTCCGCACGTTCCGCGGTATCCACGATGCTCCTTGAATGCGCGATGCGCGTCGACAGGCGCAGCATGACCGGCGTATCAAACCGCTCCGAAAGCTCGTAGGCAAGCTTTGTCATATCGCGGCATTCCGCCGAATCCGACGGCTCCAGCATCAGAAGCTTCGCCGCAATCGCGTAATTTCTGGAATCCTGCTCGTTCTGCGAGGAATGCATGCCCGGGTCATCCGCCACGCCGATGACCATACCCGCGTTCACACCGATATAGCTCATGGTAAAAACGGGATCCGCCGCAACGTTCAATCCAACATGCTTCATGCCGCAGAAGCTGCGCGCGCCGCCGATGGCCGCGCCGGACGCCACCTCCGCCGCAACCTTTTCGTTCGGCGCCCATTCGCAGTACAGATCGTCATACTTGGCGGCCGCTTCCGTAATCTCGGTGCTCGGCGTGCCGGGATAGCTGGACACGACGCGGACACCCGCCTCGTACAAGCCCCTTGCGACGGCTTCATTGCCCTGTAAAAGTTCTTTCACGGTTTCAATCCTCCATATTTCTGAGATCCAGCACACGCTTCGCCTTGCCCTGGAACCGTTCGAGTGTTTTCGGCTCCGTCAGCGTGACCTTGGTTTCAAGCCCGAGCACGCTCTTGAGCTTGTCGTGGATTGCGCGCTGAAGCGCTTCCAGCTCACGGTAGCGGTCGAGCAGGGAAGCATCGATCAGCTCCACCTTGACCTCAAGATTATCCATATAATTCTTACGGCGCACCACAAGCTGATAATGCGGGCCGATTTTCTCCGAAATGCCCTTCGTGCCGACGAGCACGCTCTCAATCTGGGACGGGAACACGTTGACGCCCTTGATAATCAGCATATCATCCGTACGGCCCATGACCTTATCCATACGCACATGCGTGCGGCCGCACCGGCACGGCTCGTAGTTCAGCCGTGTGATGTCCTTGGTTCGGTAGCGCAGCACCGGGAAGCCCTCGCGCAGCAGCGTTGTGACCACCAGCTCGCCCGCTTCGCCCGGCGCCTTCCGCTCGAGCGTGTCGGGATCGATAATCTCCGGCAGGAACGCGTCCTCCGCGAAGTGCAGGCCGCAGCGGTATTCGCACTCGCCGGAAACACCCGGGCCGCCCAGCTCCGTCATGCCGTAGTTATCGGTGACATTGATGCCGAAATTCTGCTCAATACGCTCGCGCATCTCCGCCGTGCAGCCCTCGCTGCCGAGAATGCCGTGGCGCAGCTTGTAGGCGGAAAGCGGGTATTCGCCCTCGCGCACCATCTCGCTGAGATAAATCGCATACGACGGCGTCGCTACAAGGCCGGTCACGCCGAAATCACGCAGCATCATCAGCTGCTTTTCGCTGTTGCCCGAAGAAGCCGGAATAACCGTCGCGCCGAGCTTTTCAAGGCCGTAGTGCAGGCCGAGCGCGCCGGTAAACAGGCCGTAGCCGAAGGAAATCTGCACGATGTCTTCATCCGTCACGCCCGCCGCGGCACACAGACGCGCCACGTTGTCCGACCAGTTATCGAGGTCGTTCTGCGTATAAACGCCGACGGTCGGCTTGCCCGTCGTACCGCTTGATGCATGAATCCGCACGATATCCTTCATCGGCCGCGCCAGCATGCCGAACGGGTAATGGTCGCGGATATCGTCCTTGGTCGTCATCGGTATGTACTGAATATCCGAGAGCGTTTTGATCTTATCGCCGGAGGTTATGCCCGCCGCCGTCAGCCGTTCATGGTAAAACGGGACATTATTATAGCAATAATCGACCATGCGGCGCAGGCGCTCAAGCTGCAGCGCATCGAGGTCCGCACGCTTCATGGTCTCAATGTCTTTCTGGAAAAACATGAGTTTCCTTTCCTCCCCCAATCGCTTTCACCTGCGAAAGCGCGAAATCTTCGCTTCTATCATACAGGATTTTTGTTTATTTTGCAAGAGAAAACACATCCTTCATCAAAAAAGGCAGACACTTTTCAAATTTCACGCCCCAGCGGGTATCGGTCTGGCCGGCCTGCACCGTCGCTTCGATGCATTTTGCCGTGTACCGCACCGCGCAGCCGCACGCATCGCCGACCGGAAGACCGCAGAGCAGCGCGCCGAGCATGGACGACGCGAACACATCGCCCGTGCCGTGAAAAAAGCCCGGCAGACGGTCGCTGAGATAAAAATGAACCGTATCCGCCGCACGGTCACAGCACGCCGCGCCGACCTGCTTTTCATCAAAGTATACGCCGGTCATCACGACGGTTTCCGGCCCCAGCGCACAAAGGCCCCGCAGCATCCGCCCGATTTCCGCCTCGTCATACGGTCCCTCCCGGTATGCTTCACCCAGAAGATGGTAAGCCTCCGTCATGTTCGGCACGATAATATCGGCCTTTTCACACAGGCGCGTCATGCCGTCCGCCATCGCTTCCGTATATGTGGAATACAGCCGGCCGGCATCGCCCATCACCGGGTCAACCAGAATTTTCGCTTCCGGATTCACGCTGCGGAACAGACCGAAGATTTCCCGCACGATCCCGATCTGCGCCGCGCTGCCGAGAAACCCGGAATACAGCGCGTCAAAGCATGCGCCTTCCCGCTTCCAGTGCTGTGCCGTGGGCATCATGTCCTCGGTCAGGTCGCGGTAAACCGGCGATTTGAAGCCGCCCGTATGGGTGGAAAGCACCGCCGTGGGCAGCACGGATACCTCGCAGCCGAGCGCGGAAAGCACCGGCAGCGCAACCGTCAGCGAGCATTTTCCCGCGCCGGAAAGGTCGTGGATTGCGGCAACGCGCCGGTTCTCCGGAATATGTTTTTCCATCTGTTCAATTCTCCTTCCGATAAACTGAAATAATTGTACCGCCGCGGCGAAATAAAGTCAATCTGCGGCTTTACAGACCAAAAAAAGAATGGTAAAATATAATGTACTTTTACCATTCGGAAGAGGAGGGATACTTCCATGCAAAAAGAACGCAGACGCAAGCTCTTTATCCGCACCACCGCACTTCTTCTTGCGGGGATGATGATCTTATCTGTACTCCTGGGCGTTATATTTTCCTGAAAAATCAAGATCACGAAATCTATAAAAGGATGGATCCAACCATGTGTAAACCCAAATATTACATCACAACGGCGATCGCCTACACCTCGAGCCGCCCGCACATCGGCAACACATACGAGATCGTTCTGGCCGACAGCATCGCGCGCTTCAAGCGCCAGCAGGGCTACGACGTCTTTTTCCAGACCGGCACCGACGAGCACGGCCAGAAGATTGAGGAAAAAGCCAAGGCCGCCGGCATCTCGCCGAAGGAATATGTCGACCGTGTCGCGGCGGTTGTCAAGTCCAACTGGGACGTCATGAACACCTCTTATGACAAATTCATCCGCACCACGGACGATTACCATGAAAAGCAGGTGCAGAAAATCTTCAAAAAGCTCTATGAGCAGGGCGATATCTACAAGGGCCACTACGAGGGCATGTACTGCACGCCGTGCGAGTCCTTCTTCACGGAGTCTCAGCTTGTGGACGGCAAATGCCCCGACTGCGGCGGCGAGGTCAAGCCCGCGAAGGAAGAGGCCTATTTCTTCAAAATGAGCAAATATGCCGACCGCCTGATCGACCATATCAACACACATCCGGAGTTTATCCAGCCGGTTCAGCGCAAGAACGAGATGATGAACAATTTCCTGCTGCCCGGCCTGCAGGATCTCTGCGTCTCGAGAACCTCTTTCAAGTGGGGCATTCCGGTTGATTTTGACGATAAGCATGTCGTCTATGTCTGGCTCGACGCGCTGACGAACTACATCACCGGCATCGGCTACGACTGCGACGGCGAGCACACCGAGCAGTTCAAGCGCGACTGGCCGGCCGACCTGCACCTGATCGGCAAGGACATCATCCGTTTCCACACGATTTACTGGCCGATCTTCCTCATGGCGCTCGGTCTGCCGCTCCCGAAGCAGGTATTCGGTCATCCGTGGCTTCTGATGAACGGCGGCAAGATGAGCAAATCGAAGGGCAACGTGATTTACGCGGAGGATCTCGTCGAGCTGTTCGGCGTGGACGCCGTCCGTTATTTCGTTCTGCACGAGATGCCGTTTGAATCCGACGGCACGATTACCTGGGACCTGATGATTGAGCGCACGAATTCCGACCTTGCAAACACGCTCGGCAACCTCGTGAACCGCACAATCTCCATGAGCAACAAATACTTCGGCGGCGTTGTTGCCGACAAGGGCGCCGCGGAGGATGTGGATGCGGATCTCAAAGCCGTTGTGCTCGGCACAAAGGCAAAGGTTGAGGCCAAGATGGATCAGCTCCGCGTGGCGGACGCGATTTCCGAAATCTTCACGCTTTTCAAGCGCTGCAACAAATACATCGACGAAACGATGCCGTGGGCGCTCGCGAAGGACGAGGCGAAGGCCGACCGTCTTTCCACCGTGCTTTACAATCTTGTGGAAAGCATCTGCATCGGCACGACGCTTCTGATTCCGTTTATGCCCGGTACGGCGGAGAAGATCTTCGCGCAGCTCGGCACCTCGGCGCGCGAGCTTTCCGACCTTGACCGTTTCGGCCTCTATCCGGACGGCGGCAAGGTTACAGAGAAGCCGGAAATTCTCTTTGCGCGCATCGACGCGAAGGAGATGGCGGAGAAAATCGCGGCGGTTGAAGCAAAGCACGCACCCAAGCCCGCCGAGGAAAAGCCGGCAGCGGAAAAGAAAGAAATCCCCGGCGTCGCGCAGATCGGCATCGACGATTTTGCGAAGGTGGAGCTGCGCGTTGCGGAGGTGCTCGACTGCGAGCCGATCAAGCGCGCGAAGAAGCTCTTAAAGCTCACGCTGAACGACGGCGCCGGCACGCGCACGGTCGCTTCCGGCATCGCGAAGTGGTATAAGCCCGAGGATCTCAAAGGCCGCCATGTTGTAATCGTCTCGAACCTGAAGCCCGCCGTGCTCTGCGGCGTGGAGAGCCAGGGCATGATTCTCGCGGCAGACGTCGGCGAGGACGACGTCTGCGTGATCTTCGTGGACGACATCCCGGCAGGATCCAAAATCCGCTGATGAGGGCACGTCATGATTTTTGATTCTCATGCCCATTACGACGACGAGCAGTTCGACGCAGACCGCGCCGGGCTGCTCGGCTCCGTCCTGCCGCAAAAAGGCGTCGTTGCCGTCGTCAACATGTCGTCGGACTACGCGAGCCTCTCGAAAACGATTGCCCTGTGCGAGCAGTACGACTATATCTACGGCGCGGTCGGCATCCATCCGGAGTGCGCGGCCGACCTGCCCGAAACGTGGCTCTCCGACATTGAAGCGCTGCTTTCCCACCCGAAGATTGTCGCCGTCGGCGAAATCGGGCTGGACTACCATTGGGAGGAGCTTTGCCCGCGCGAAAAGCAGCAGGAGGTCTTTATCCGGCAGCTCGAGCTTGCCGAAAAGCACAACATGCCCGTTGTAATCCACGACCGCGAGGCGCACGGCGACATGATGGACATCCTCCGGAAATACAGGCCGAAGGGCGCTGTGCACTGCTTTTCGGGCAGTGCGGAGCTTGCGCGCGAGACGGTTTCGCTCGGGCTGTATATCGGGCTGGGCGGCGTGGTTACGTTTAAGAACGCGCGCCACAGTCTGGAGGTCGCGAAGTCCATCCCGCTCGACCGCCTGCTCACCGAGACGGACGCGCCCTATATGTCCCCGGTGCCGTTCCGCGGCAAGCGCTGCGACAGCACCATGATCCCCTACGATGCCGCGAAAATCGCCGAGGTGCGCGGCATCACGGCGCAGGAGGTGCTGCGCGCCGGGTGTGAAAACGCCTGCCGCCTCTTCGGCCTCCCGCCCGAAATACTCGAAAAACAGCCGTCCTGAAAGGAGCGCTTTTCCATGACCATGACGTATGAATACGGCGGCAATCTCTATATCAATGTCACCAACCAATGCCCGAACGCGTGCGATTTCTGCCTGCGCCAAAACAGCAGCGGCAGCCTGTATGCGGATAACCTCTGGTACGAGGGCGCGGAGCCGACAAAGGAGCAAATCCTCGCCGACCTCAAGATGCGCGACCTTTCCAAATACGCGGAGATCGTTTTCTGCGGCTACGGCGAGCCGGCCTGCCGCTGGGATGATATGCTCTGGCTGGCCGACGCGCTGAAAGCCATGGGCAATTACACGCTGCGCGTCAACACGAACGGTCTTGCGGACTGCATCACCGGCCGAAACGCCGCGCCGGAGCTTGAAGGCCGCATGGACATTGTGTCGATCAGCCTGAACGCGCCGACCGCCGAGAAATACGATGCGGTCTGCCACTCGAAGTACGGTCCCGCCGCGTTCGACGCGATGCTGCACTTCACAGCGGAGGCGGTCAAGGTCGTCCCGCACGTCGTGATGACCGTCGTCAGCACGATGCCCGCCGAGGACATCGAAACCTGCCGCACCATCTGCGAAGGTCTCGGCGCGAAATTCCGCGTGCGCGAATACATTGAAAAATAGGCCGAATGATACAAAAACAGCGGAGCGCGCAGCCCCGCTGTTTTTTGATTTCTCTGTCGTTTATTTGCGCGCCGCGCGGTAGTAAATGTCGTTCAGCTTTTTGAGCCAATCCTTGTCGATACCGTTCATCTGGTCCTCGGAGAGGCGGAACGCCCAGTTGCCGTTCGGCACGCCGGGGACGTTCATCTTCGTGTCCTTGCCGAAGCCGCAGAGGTCCTGCACCGGGACGATGACCGTATTCGCCGGGCTTTGCCACAGCGCGCGGATCATCGCGCGGCACGAAGCGCTCTGGCTACCGCCGACTGCCCAGTCGCCGCCGGGGAAGCCGCAGTATTCGAGCGCGTGCGCACGCTCGTGCGGGAGCGCCTCCCACAGCCAGCCGAGCACGGTGTTGTTGTCGTGCGTGCCGGTGTATGCCACGCAGTTTTTCGGGAAGTTGTGCGGCAGGTGCATATTGTCCTGCTGCTCCATGAAGCCGAACTGCATCACGCGCATGCACGGCAGACCGGTCTGCTTCAGCAGGTCGATTACGCCCTCGTCGATGATGCCGAGATCCTCCGCGATGATTTTCGGGTTCTCAAATTCGCGGTTGATGGCATCGAAGAAGTCCATTTTCGGGCCGTCAATCCACTTGCCCTCCTTCGCCGTTTCCGCCTCGGCGGGCACCGCCCAGTACGCGGAGAACGCGCGGAAGTGGTCGATGCGCACGGCGTCGAACAGCTTGAAGCACGCGCCGAGCCGGTCCAGCCACCAGCGGTAGCCGTCCGCCTTCATGGCGTCCCAGTTGTAGAGCGGGTTGCCCCACTTCTGGCCGAACTCGCTGAAATAATCCGGCGGCACGCCCGCGACATTCTTCGGCTCGCCGTCCTCCGAGAGGTCGAAAAGGTGGCGGTTCGCCCACACGTCGGCGCTGTTGCGCGCCACATACATCGGCAGGTCGCCGATAATCTCTATGCCCTTCTCGTTGGCATAGGCCTTGATCTTCTTCCACTGCTCGAAGAACGTGTACTGGATGAACTCCATGAAGAGAATCGTCTCGGCGTGCTCCTCCATCGCGGCGGCGACGGCCTCGGGACGGTGGAATTTCAGCCCTTCATCCGCCCAGTCGTACCATTCCGCGCCGAGGTTCGCTTCCTTCAGGATGATATACAGCGCGTAATCCGGCAGCCAGCGCGCGTTTTCTTTGGCGAACGCGCGTACCTTGTCGCGGTACGCTTCGTCCGTGCGCGTGAACGCCCGGTACAGCACCGGAATGCGCCGCAGCTCCAGAAATTCAAAGGCCGCGGAATACGGATTCGCGTACATCTGGTCGCGCAGCTCCGCATCCGTCAGAAGTCCCTCGTCGCGCAGCTGCTCAAGGTCGATAAAATTGCGGTTGCCCGCAAATGCCGAAATGCTCGCGTACGGCGAATTGTACGCGTCTGTCGGCGTAAACGGCAGCACCTGCCAGTAGGTACAGCCCGTCTCGCTGAGAAAATCGATAAACTGCCGCGCTTCTTTGCCGAAGCACCCGATGCCGTACGCACCCGGCAGAGAGGAAACATGCATCAGCACGCCGCTTGCCCGCTTATTCATGGGATTGCCCCTTTCTTTTGATGGTTTACTCAAATTTCCGGTGAATATTCCGATTAAACTTGTACAATCATACCACAAAAAGACGTGAAACGCAATCGACAGAATGCACAGAGAATCCCACGGGATTTTTCCAACCGCGACATACGCCGCTACTGCACCAGCAGAACCACGGCACTCACGTCATCCTCCCGGCCGTCGGCACGGTCTTTTACGGCGCGGTCCACAATCTGCTCGGCAAGCGCCTGCGCGTCATCCTCCGCATAATTGCCGACAAGGTCGCAGAGCCATTCCGTGCCGGCGGCGGTTGCGCCGTCCGATACCATCACGAGCATATCGCCGGAATCGAGCGTTTTTTCACTGCGCGCAAACCGGATTTCCGGCATGATGCCCACCGGCACGCTTTTCGCCTCAAGGTACTCCGCGCGGTTTCTGCGGCGCAGCACCGTGCCGGCCGCGCCGGCCTTCCGGAGCTGTGTCTGCCCGGTAAACAGATCGATGCAGGCAACGTCGAGTGTCGCAAGGGATTCCTCACCGCCCTTTGCGAGCATGGCGGAATTGATCATGCGCAGCGTGCTTTCAAAGCCGATGCCCGCTTTCAGAAGCGACTGCGCCATGGAGGCGGTCATCGTGCCGTCCACCGCCGCGCGGCCGCCGGTGCCCATACCGTCGCTGAGCACTGCGAAATACCGCCCGCTGCCGTCCGTGAACGCCGCCGCGCAGTCGCCGCAGAGTGAAGCGCCGTTGGCCGCATGCTGGGCAAAGCCGCGCTGCACCGCATAAACCGGCTTCTGGCACATCTGAAGCTTCAGCACATCGCCCGCCGCCGCAACGCTCGGCTGCGCAAACGTGCGGCCGCAGGCCGAGGAAATCTCCCGCGTGAGCTGGCCCTTGTTGATGTGTACCCCGCGCGCCCGGTGTACGTTTGCTTCGATTGTCATGCGGCCGAACCTGTCGATGCGGCAGCAGACCTCAATCGGGATCAGCTCATGGCGGCGCAGCACCTCGCGGACCTGCTCCGCGCTGTCCTCATCGAAGTGCTGATACTGCTCAAATTCCTCCGCCATGTCGCTGAGCATCTGCGAGGTGGAGCGGAAATGCTCCTCCACCACGGCGCGCACCTGCTCCGCGCGCATTTTCGCGCTTTCTTTGGCGAGCAGCTCGCGGTACTCGCCGTTCACCGCGTCGCGCAGTTCCGCCGCACGCCCGCAGCGCGTCAGAAACGGCACGTCGAAGTCACTGCGCTCCACGCGCCCGTGCTCCCGGAGCGGGTAGCTCAGCCGCGAAAAGCTCTTCTGCGTTTCATCCCGGTTCTTCCGCCAGCATACGGCGCACTGGCTGCACCCCGCGCAGACCTTCTCGGCCGCGCGCCCGTATACGCCGGGCAGGTCGTCCGCCGCCGTGTCCTGCAGCTGCCTGGAAATCGTATCCACCGATTCCGAAGCGCCGCGCATCGCGTCCGCCGCATAACGCAGGCGCAGGATCACATTTTTGCGCAGGGAATCGCCCGGCAGCTTGTCCCGCCGCACCGCAAAAAGCGTCAGATCG
>JBJEOO010000173.1:0-10157 GCA_051880755.1 Hominenteromicrobium sp. | reverse complement strand
GTCCTTGATTCCATATCCGATTTATGTTATTCTAGTAAGCGAGAACTCGGAGAAGGAGTTGTGCGGGATGCGAAGCGATGAATTTATCGACCTGTATAAGCAACTGGAGGATGCGCTCGAGGAGAAATTCAGCGGCGCAAAGCGCCGGTATTCGAGCGTCATCTTTGAGTATATCAACCATTATGAGAGCGCGCCGGTGCGGGAGTCCCTGAATCTCTGCCGTGAGATCCGCAACCTGATGACGCATAACGCCAATCTTGGCGGCGAGCCGATCGTCGAGCCGAGTGAGCCGGTTGTCGAATCGCTGCGCCAGACGCTCGAGTATGTCCGCCGTCCGCCGCTGGCGCTGGATTTTGCCACAACGGGCAGCCGTATTTTTTGCGCCGGGCTTTCGGAGCGCGTACTGAGTCTGATGGCGGCGATGGAGAAAAACGGATTTTCCCATATTCCGATTGTGGAGAAAAAAGTGTTTGTCGGCGTGTTCAGTGTTTCGACCATCTTTTCCTGCGTGCTGCAGAATCCGCAGCTGCGCATCACGCCGGAGACAACGCTCCGCGAGCTTGGCGAAATGCTGCCCGTTGACCGCCACATCGAAAATTACGCGTTTGTGGACCGCGAAACGACCAGCATTCAGGCCCGCCGGATGTTTGAGAAAATCCGCGGTAAGAATAAGCGCCTTTCCGTCATCTTCATCACCGAAACCGGCAGCCGGGAAGAGCCGCTGCTCGGCATGCTGACGCCGTGGGACGTCATGAAGGACGATTGAATATAAAAAAATGAGCACCGTGGCGGTGCTCATCATTTTAAGGTCAGCATTAGACTGCTCTTGTAACCTTGCCGGAACGCAAGCAACGGGTGCAGGCGTATACACGCTTCGGTGTACCGTTAACAAGTGCCTTTACTCGTCTGATATTCGGTTTCCATGTTCTGTTGGAACGTCTGTGGGAATGGGAAACCTGAATGCCGAAGGATACGTCCTTTCCGCAAATTTCACATTTAGCCATCTGTCTGCACCTCCTTAAAGTGCCAATTCTTCAAATGCAACATACGTATTGTAGCAGAAACCGAAATAAAATGCAAGATTTATTTTTGAAAAGACAATGTTTTTTAAAAGGGGAATTGTTTTTTTTCGGCGCATGCTTTATAATTCATATATCCGGGAGTGATTTTTGTGCTTTTTAATTCAATTATGACGCTGCTTCGGGGCGGAAATATCGATCCGCTCGACATTTTGATGCAGGTGCTTGCCACACTGGTGATTGTTCTGCTGGCGCTGCCGCTGCATGAATTTGCGCACGGCTGGGTGGCGAACAAGCTCGGTGACCCGACGGCGCGGCTTTCCGGCCGCCTGACCTTCAATCCGCTTGCGAGCGTTGATCCGATGGGCGCGGCTTTCCTGCTGCTTTTCGGCATCGGCTGGGCAAAGCCCGTGCCGGTGGACAGCCGCTATTTCAGAAATCCGCGCAGCGGTATGGCGCTGACGTCGCTGGCCGGCCCTGCGGCGAATCTGATCGCCTCTTTTGTCGGCGCACTGCTGTTTTACACGGTAGCCGCTTTTGCGCCGTACAATGTGGTTGTGCATTATATTTTGCTGTTCATCAGCTATTTTGCCTATATCAATGCCGTGCTGGCGGTTTTTAACCTCATTCCGATTCCGCCGCTGGACGGCTCAAAGATTCTGGCAAGCTTTTTGAGCGACCGCGCACGGTATACCTTTTATCAGTATCAGAATATCCTGTCCATGGTCGGCATGATTCTGATTGTTTCCGGCGCGCTGACCGGCCCGCTTTCCGCGATTGAGAGCGCCGTATACGGCGGTGTAAGCCGGCTGGCGTCTCTGCCGTTCCGCCTGTTCGGCGTTTTGTGAGGCCGTATGGATTCGGTAAAAATGGAAACACTTTCCTATAAGCTCGATGTTTTTGAAGGTCCGCTCGACCTGCTGCTGACGCTGATTGCCAAAAACAAGCTGAATATTTATGATATTCCGATTTCCGAGTTGCTTGAGCAGTATATGGAGCAGATCAGCCGGATGCAGGCGGAGAATCTCGATATCGCGAGTGAATTTCTCGAAATGGCGGCGCGTCTTGTGCATATCAAAAGCGTCTCGCTGCTGCCGAAGCACGAGGAAGAGGAAGAGCTTCGCCGTGAGCTGACCGGGCAGCTGCTCGAATACCAACAGTGCAAAGAAACGGCGGAGCGGCTGCGTCCGATGGTATCGTTTGACCGCCTGGTCCGCGAGCAGTCCAAAATCCCGGCGGATCATGCCTATAAGCGGAATCACGCGCCGGAGGAGATGCTTGCGGCGTATCTGTCCGCGATGGGCCGGCGCAGGCGCATGGAACCGCCGACAGCGGAATCCTTTTCTGGGCTTGTTTCAAAGCGGATTGTCTCTGTGGGGTCCCAGATCGTTTTTGTGCTGCGCAGTCTGTGGCGGCGCAGGCGGATGCCGTTTCGGGAGCTGTTCCGCGGCAAAAGGGATTCTTCCGAGCGGATTGCTGCGTTCCTCGCCGTACTGGAGCTTGTCAAGGGAAAGCGGCTGCGCGTGGAAGGGGACGGCGACGACTGCGAGATCAGACTGATACGGGGAGGCGAATGATCTGAAAAAGGAAGAAATGCTCGGCGCGCTGGAAGCGATTCTTTTCGCCTGCGGCGAGCCGATCGGCATAGACAAGCTTGCCGAAGCGCTTGAAATCCGTGAGGAAGCGGTTCTGGAAGCTGCCGGGACACTGGAAGAAAAGTTCAATACGCCGTCAAGCGGCATCCATCTGCTGCGGCTGGAGAACAGTCTGCAATTGTGCACCAACCCGGCGTTCATTGCGCCGGTGCGCGCCGCGCTGGATCTCCGCCGCAATGCGCCGCTGTCGCAGGCGGCGATGGAGGTGCTTGCGGTAATTGCCTATAATCAGCCGGTTACAAAAGCTTTTGTCGAACAGGTGCGCGGCGTGGACTGCTCCGGTGTCATCGGCAGTCTTATGCTCAAAGGGCTGATCGAGGAGCGCGGGCGGTTGGAGCTGCCCGGGCGGCCGCTGTTGTACGGCACGACGGAAGGCTTCCTGCGCTGTCTGAATATCCGCTCGCTGGAGGAGCTGCCGCCGCTGCCGAGGGATGAGGAGGCCGCGTCCGAGGAATCGGACGGCGGAGAGCGCGTATGATTGCGCTGTGGATCCTGCTCGGGATTCTGCTGCTGCTCTTTCTGCTGCTGCTTGTTCCGGTTCGTGCGGATGTGACATACCGGGATGCCGTGACGCTTGATGTGCGGTATTTGTTTCTGAAATTCCGGATTCTGCCTGCACCGGAAAAACCGGAAGCCGGGAAAAAGCCGGAACCGGAAAAAAAGCAGGAGGAAAAGACCGGCGAGAAAAAGCCGAATGCCGCAGCGGAAAAAGTGAAAAGATTTTTGAAGGCGGAGGGCTTTTCCGGTTTTATGCAGCTTGTGGGCGGTTTTCTGAAGCTCACGGCAACGCAGGCGGTTCGGCTGATCCGAAAGGTTCGTCTGCGAAATTTCGACCTGTATGTGATGACCGGCGGTGAGAATGCGGCGGAAGCGGCGATCCTGTACGGACGGGCGTGCGCGCTGGTCTATTCGGCGGCCGAGGCGCTTTTCACGCTGACAAAATGCGGGAAACGCCGGCGGCGGGTCTCCGTCGATCTCGATTATTCCGTTAAAACGCCATATGTGCAGCTGGAAGCGTCGGTTTCCATTCGTCCGCTTTTTGTTCTGCAGTATGGCCTGCAATACCTGATCGGACTGCTTCCGATCTACCAAAGATTACAGAATCCCCGAAAGCGGGGCGCGCAGGGCAAGCCGGACGGCAAACCGGCGCGGACATAAAAGGAGAGCATTACCATGAGTGAAAACAAAGTCAACAATCTGCTGGGTATTTCGATGGATAAGATCAAGGAAATGGTCGATGTCAACACCGTAATCGGCGACCCCATCACGACGCCGGACGGAACCACGGTTATTCCGGTCTCGCGTGTCAGCTACGGCTTTGCGGGCGGCGGTTCGGACCTGCCCTCCAAGGCGCAGCCGGACAAAGGACTGTTTGCGGGCGGCAGCGGCGCAGGCATCACAATCAGCCCGATCGCGTTCCTGGCGATTTCAAACGGAAATGTCCGCATTCTGCAGATTGAGCCGTATCTCTCGTCCGTGGATCGTATCGTTGCGAGCGCGCCGGACGTTGTGGATAAGATCACAAGTCTGTTCAAAAAGGATAAGGAAGAGGAAGAAACACTGCCGCCGCAGTATTGATGGCGCATACTCCCCACGCCTGCCGCGTATACTGGCGTGGCAGGTGATGGGTTTGTTCAGAAAAATCGCGGCGGCCGGGATGGCCGTCCTGCTTGTGCTGTTCCGTCTCTCCGCAGTTTCGGCTGCGGAGCCGGAAATCTCGGCCTGTGCGGCGGTGCTTTATGATCCGCAGAGCGGCTCCGTTTTATATGAACGCAGCAGCCATGAGGTGCTGCCGATGGCGAGCACAACCAAAATCATGACGGCTCTGCTGGCTTTTGAAAGCGGCCGGGCGGAGGAGCCGGTGGAGATCACGGCGGAAATGACAGCCGTTGAAGGCTCGTCCATGGGGCTGAAGGCGGGCGACATACTGACGCTCGGTTCGATTGCGCAGGGCATGATGATGGCTTCCGGCAATGACGGCGCCAACGCGATTGCGCTGTTTCTCGGCGGAGACGCGGATCGCTTTTCCGAAATGATGAATGACCGCGCCGCCGGAATCGGCATGACACAGACCTGCTTTGTCACGCCGTCCGGGCTGGATGCCGAAGGGCACGGCTCCACGGCGTATGACATGGCGCTGCTCGCCGCCGAGGCGATGCGCTGCCCGGCGTTTGCCGAGACGGTTGGGGCGCAGTCGCTGCAGGTGACGTTCCTTTCTCCGGAAAAGACCGTGCGCTACGAGAACCACAACCGGCTGCTTCAGCTTTATGCGGACTGCACCGGCATCAAAACCGGCTTTACCAAAAAGGCGGGCCGGTGCCTCGTTTCGTCTGCGGAGCGCGGCGGCGCGTCGCTGATCTGTGTGACGCTCAATGCACCGGATGACTGGAACGACCACATAGCGCTTTATGAGTACGGCTTTGAACAGATGGAAACGCGCGTGCTGACCGATAACCTGGCGCCCTGCGCGGTTCCGGTCGTCGGCGGCGAAGCGGAGTCGGCGGTATGCACCGTGCGGGAGGAAGCTTCCGTTTCGTTGTATTGGGCGGCGGAGGTTGTGCAGGAAATCTTCCTGCCGCATTTTGTTTATGCGCCGGTGACGGCCGGAGAGACAATCGGTTTTGTGCGCTATACGGCCAACGGTACGGTGCTGGCCGAAGTTCCGCTTGCGGTGTGCACCGATGTCCCGGCAGCGCAGGATACGCGCAGCGGTTTTCAGAAATGGGCGGAACGGTATTTTCCGCACCTTGCAGAAAGGTAAGATTGAATCATATGGCAAAGGATACAAGACTGCAGAAAATGCTTGCGGACTGCGGCGTTGCCTCGCGCCGGAAGGCGGAGGAGATGATCGCGGCGGGGCGTGTTGCGGTAAACGGCGTCCGCGCCGGAATCGGCGATAAGGTGGACGTCCGGAAGGATAAGGTTACGGTGGACGGCGAACGCGTGCAGGCCGGCGGCGAAAAGCTCTATATCATGCTGCATAAGCCGCGCGGCTATCTCACGTCGATGTCCGACGACCGCGGCCGCAAATGCGTCAGCGAGCTGGTGGAAGAGCTTGGCGTGCGCGTTTATCCGGTCGGCAGGCTGGATAAGGATTCCGAAGGTCTCCTGCTCATGACCAATGACGGAGATTTTGCGAACCTGATCGCCCACCCCTCGACGCATGTGCCGAAGGTATACCGCGTCACGGTTCGGCCCGGCGTGACGGAGGAACAGCTCACACGGCTTTCGGTCGGCGTGGAGCTTGACGGACGCATGACGCTGCCCGCTTCCGTCCGCGTGCTCGATCAGCAGCCGGGCCGCGTGGTGCTGGAATTCGTGATCCATGAGGGCCGGAACCGCCAGATCCGCAACATGTGCGAAGCGGTCGGTCTGGAGGTTGCGCGGCTGAAGCGGACGGCGATCGGCCCGGTGAAGCTCGGCATGCTGCCGCAGGGAAAGTTCCGGGAGCTTACGCCGGATGAAGTCCGCAGACTGCGCGCTGCGGCCCAGAAAAAAGGAAAACAGACGGAGGGAAAACAGGATGCTGCAGATCATCCCCATGCAGGAAAAGGACAGAGAAGAGGCAATCAGCCGGGAAACCGAGGGCGCAGGCGCTGATGCGCGCGTGCTCGTCATGACGGAGGGCGAAGCGGAGCTTGGCTATGTGGTGACGGCGGTGCGCGAAAAGACGCTGGTTCTGTACGGGTTCTCGGTTGCCGGCAGAACGGATTTTACCGGAGAAAAGCCGGATATGGAAACGGTGTTTGTCCTTGATACGCTGATGCGCGCAGCGGCTTCCTTCGGAGAAGTGAACGGTGCGGAAAAAATCGAAACGGCTTTTCCGGATTTTTTCGATTTCTTCCGGCTGCGCGGATTTACCGTGCTGGAAACACATGCGGAAACGCCTATGTCCACCATTGTCCGCTATGAATAACGCTGATAAGCCGCAGGGATTTGTGCCCGGCGGCTTTTGCTTTTCTCAGAAATTTCCCGATTTTCTCTCCGGATAGGTTGCATTTTCCACGGCGAAATGGTAAAATATCTTGATAATAGATTATAGTCGGTTAGTCTGTCCTTTGCGGACGGCGTGCAGCCGATTCAATATCCATGCATAATGTTAACGAAGGAGATGATCCTGTGCTGAAGAGTATGACCGGATACGGCCGCTGTGAAGAGACCGTCAACGGGCGGCATATCACCGTTGAGCTGAAATCCGTCAACCACAAATACTTTGAGTTTTCGCCCCGCGTGACGCGCGGCTACGGCTTTCTCGAGGATAAGCTGAAAACCTATGTGCAGAGCCGTGTGGCGCGCGGTAAGATAGATCTGTACCTCAGCATTGAGACGCTGGAGGATTCGGACGTCGTCGTGCACGTCAATCATTCGCTCGCGGCGGGCTATATTGCGGCTTTCCGTGAGCTTTCGGAGCGCTATAACCTGCCGGATTCCGTCACGGTCAATTCGCTTTCGCGCTACTCCGATATTTTCTCCGTGCATAAGGCGCCGGAGGATGAGGACGCCATCTGGGCGGATGTCAGAGCGGTTGCGGAAAAGGCGGTTGACGCGTTCATCGCCATGCGTGAGGCTGAGGGCCGCCGGCTGTACGCGGATATCCTGTCCCGTGCGTCAACCATCATTGAGATCGTCGGGAAAATCGAAGCGCGGTCCCCGGAGACGGTTAAGGAATACCGGGAGCGCCTGGAAACGAAGCTGCGCGAGGTGCTGGCAGATACAACCATCGACGAACAGCGCATTCTGACGGAAGCGGCGATTTTCGCCGATAAGGTTGCCGTGGCGGAGGAGACGGTGCGCCTGAGAAGCCATTTCGATCAGCTCAGGGCGTTCCTCGATTCCGAAGAACCCTCCGGCCGCAAGATGGATTTCCTGGTGCAGGAAATGAACCGGGAGACGAATACGATCGGCTCCAAGGCGAGCGATTCGCAGATCGCCTACATGGTTGTCGATATCAAAGCGGAGATTGAGAAAATCCGCGAGCAGATTCAGAATATTGAGTGATTTCAGAAGGGATGGCGAACGCTGTGCAGCTTGTCAATATCGGATTCGGCAATATGGTATCCGCTGAACGGATGATTGCGCTGGTCAGCCCGGAATCCGCGCCGATCAAGCGCATTGTGCAGGATTCCAAGGAAAAAGGCGCGCTGATCGACGCAACCTGCGGCAGAAAAACACGCACGGTGATCATCATGGACAGCGACCACGTCGTGCTTTCCGCGCTGCAGCCCGAAACGGTGGCCAACCGCTTCAACAATAAGGCGGAAGCCGAGGATGCCGACGAAGCCGAACTGTCATAACGGATAAAGAGAAGGGAAATGATGCTATGAAAAAGAAAGGCCTGCTGATCGTTGTTTCAGCGCCTTCCGGAGGCGGAAAGGGAACGGTTCTCAAAGAGCTGTTCTGCCGCAACGAAAACCTGAAGATGTCGGTTTCCGCGACAACGCGCGCGCCGCGGCCCGGAGAAGAGCACGGTGTGCATTATTATTTCATCCCGAAGGATGAATTCCGGCAGAATATCGAAAACGGCGCGATGCTCGAGTATGCCGAATACTGCGGCAATTTCTACGGTACCCCGAAGGCGCCGGTTCAGGCGTGGCTTGATGCGGGGGATGACGTCGTATTGGAAATCGAGGTGCAGGGCGGCAGACAGATCAAAGACGCCGCACCTGACTGTGTGAGCATTTTCCTTCTGCCGCCGTCGCTGGAGGTGCTTGAAAAGCGCCTGCGCGGGCGCGGCACGGAGACGGAAGAAGTCATTCAGGCCCGTCTTGCGGCAGCCCGTGAAGAAATCCGGCACGTTGTGGATTACGATTATGCCGTCATCAACGATACGGTCGAACAGGCCGTACTCGATGTGGAAGCCATTTTGGCAGCGGAGAAGCTTCGCGTTTCCCGCGATAAAGATATAGTAGAAAGGATTTTGAACCATGCTTAAACCTTCCAGCAACATCATTAAGACACCGCATAAGAGCTATTATTCCATCGTTATCGCCGTGGCAAAGCGCGCGAGAGAAATCGCGGAAAATGCGGAAGCCAATAACCAGATTCTGATTGAAAAGCCGGTTGATCTTGCCGTTCAGGACTTTATCGACGACAAGTATCGGATTATTGAGCCGGAAAACACGGAAGAAAACATCGAAGAGTAATCTGTATCCGGGGGAGTTTTGAATTTGCTGCTGGCACAGTTGGCCGTTGAGCATACAACCTATCGCTTTGATAAGCCCTTCACCTATATCGTGCCGGAAACGCTGGCGCCGCTTGTCCGCCCGGGCATGCGCGTCACGGTTCCGTTCGGCTCGGGCAACCGTACCTGCGTCGGTATGGTGCTGGCGCTTTCCGAAACCGGGCAGCCGGACGGCCGCCTCAAAGCGATCCTGAAGGTACTGGACGAGGAGCCGCTTCTGAGCGCCGAGATGCTGGAGCTGGTGCCGTGGATGAAGAGCCGCTATTACTGCACGCTCTTTGAGGCGGTCCGCCTGATGATTCCGGCAGGAATCGGCTACAAGATTGTCAGCCGCTACCGGATCAGCGCCGCGTTCAAGGACTATGACCGCGCGCAGTACGGCGATTTGGAATGGCAGATTATTCTGCAGGTTTCAAATGCCAAACAGGGTCTGACGGGCGCACAGCTCACCGCCAAGCTCGGAATCGATGAAAAGTCCGACGCGCTGCTGAACCTGCTCGAAAGAGGAATTGTCATCCGGGAAAGCGCGGCTTCCCGTGCCATGGGAGACGCGACTTCAAAAATGATCAGCGCGGTGCCCGATTTTTCCGGGACGCTCTCGCCGAAGCAGCAAAGTGCGTTTGATACGCTCTGTGACGTCGGCACCGTATCCGTGCGGGAGCTGAGCTATTTTACAGGCGTCAGTGCGGCCGTGATCAAAGCGCTTGCGGAGAAAGGCGCGGCTGAGATTTTCGAGGTTGAGCGGTTTCGCCGCCCGAAGCTTTCCGCTGCGGCGAAGGATGCACTGCCGGAGACCCTTTCACCGGAGCAGGCGCGTGCGGCGCAGGCAATGATCCGGGAATGCGATATGCCGGAGCCGAGCGTAGCCTTGCTGTACGGCATTACAGGTTCGGGCAAAACGGCGGTTTTTATGCATTTGATCCGTCATGTTCTGGAAACGGGCCGGGGTGTGATTGTCACGGTGCCGGAGATTTCTTTGACGCCGCAGACGCTGGCGGTTTTCACTGCGGCGTTCGGCGATACGGTTGCGGTTTTCCACAGCGGCCTTTCCATGGGCGAGCGCATGGACGAGTGGAAGCGCGTGCACAGCGGTCAGGCGAAAATCGTCATCGGAACGCGCTCGGCCGTCTTTGCACCGGTGCAGAATCTCGGACTCATCGTGATGGATGAGGAGCAGGAAAGCACCTACAAATCCGAAAGCAGTCCGCGCTACCATGCGCGCGAGGTTGCAAAATTCCGGACGAATTATAACCGGGCATATTGCCTTTTGTGTTCCGCTACGCCGTCTGTGGAATCCTACTA
>JBJEOO010000172.1:0-2342 GCA_051880755.1 Hominenteromicrobium sp. | reverse complement strand
ATTGCCCGGATGAAGCCGTCAAGGCGGAAGCCAAGCGTCTGATTGACGCGGGAAAGGTTGTAAATTCGTATTACTACCAGAAGGACCGCAGCCTCAAGCGCTGGCTGATGTTCAAGCGCAATCAGTACAACTATTTTGAGAAATACAAGCGTTATTTCAACAACAAAGGACTGCACGACTGATGAACAGTTTTGGTATTATCGGCGGTCTGGGTCCGATGGCTACGGCATATCTGCTGGAGCTGATTATCGACATGACGGATGCGAAAACCGATCAGGAACACCTTGATGCGATTATTTTCAACCGTCCGAGCGTGCCGGACAGAACCGCTTACATTCTTGACCCCACCAAGCCCTCGCCGGTTCCCCCGATGATTGATATGGCGAAAAAGCTGGAAGCGCTCGGCGTCTGCGCCATCGGCACACCCTGCGTCACGGCACACAGCTTTCACGAAGCGCTTCAGAGCAGCGTGCATGTGCCGTTTATCAACATGGTGCAGGAAACGGCCGCTTATCTCAGGAACGCGGGCTGCAAAAAAGCGGGCATTATGGCAACAACCGGAACGGTACATAACGGCCTGTTCCAGCGCGCACTTTCCGAAGCCGGGCTTTCCTATGCCCTGCCGGATGACGCCATGCAGCAGCATGTCATGTCCCTGATTTACGACTGTGTAAAAGCCGGGGAACCCGCCGATATGGAGAAATTCCGCATGGTTTCCGACACGCTGCGCCGAGAAGGCTGCGACGCGATTATTCTGGGATGCACCGAGCTTTCCATCATCAAGCGCGACAACGCAATCGGCAGCGGTTATCTCGATGCACTCGAGGTACTCGCACACGCGGCGATTCTCGCCTGCGGCAAAAAAATCAAACCGAAATTCAGTTCCCTGCTGAAATAATCACCCAAAGGAGGCATCCGTATGTGCGGCTTTGCTGGCTACATCAATCACTACGCCACGTTTGACAAGGTGGCGGTCATACACGCGATGGCGGACCGAATCAAGCACCGCGGCCCGGACGACGCGCACTACTATGTGGACGACGACATTTCGCTCGGCTTCCGCCGGCTTTCCATCATCGACCTTGAAGGCGGCCGCCAGCCGATTCTGAATGAGGACGGCAAGCTGGTTTTGCTTTTCAACGGTGAGATCTACAACTATCAGAGTATCCGTGAGGATCTGCTCAAGGCCGGCCATCGCTTTACAACCAAAACCGACAGCGAAGTGATCCTGCACGGTTATGAGGAATACGGCAAGAAGATACTGGACCGCCTGCGCGGCATGTTTGCCTTCATCATCTGGAACAAGGAGACGAAGGAGCTGTTCGGCGCGCGTGATATTTTCGGCATCAAGCCGTTTTACTACTATCAGAAGAACGGCGAGTTTATGTTCGGCAGTGAGATCAAGAGCTTTCTTTCGCACCCCAGATTTGAAAAAGAGCTGGATGAGGATATGATCCCGCTCTATCTCTCCTACGAATATATTCCGGATGAACGCACAATTTTCAAGAACGTCTTTAAGCTCCCCGGCGCGCATTGCTTCACCTATAAAGACGGCAAGCTGAACGTGGAGCGCTATTACACAATCCGGTACAACATTGAGGACGACAAGACGCTCGACTACTGGGAGGACGCGATCACGAAGGAATTCACCGAATCGGTCGCGATGCACCAGATTTCCGACGTTGAGGTCGGCTGCTTCCTCTCCTCCGGTGTCGATTCGAGCTATGTCGTAAAGGAAATCTCCAAAGGCACAAAGAAGGTCAAAACCTTCTCCGTCGGCTATGAGGAGAAAAAATACAGTGAACTGCCGTATGCACAGGATTTCTCGAGTGTTGTCGGCGTGCCGAACATTTCCAACAAGGTTTCGGCGGATGAGTTTTTCGCGGCCGTTCCGGAAATTCAGTATTATATGGATGAGCCGCTGCCGAACCCTTCCGAAATTCCGCTGTACTTTCTCGCAAAGAACGCGCGCAGATATGTGAAGGTCGTGCTCTCCGGTGAAGGCGCCGATGAGCTTTTCGGCGGCTATCCGATGTATCTGGCCGGCGGTCATTTTGACCATTACGCACACAAGGTTCCGCGTCCGGTGCGCAAAGCGCTCGGCACCGTCGCCAGACATGCCCCGAACTTCAAGGGCAAGAATTTCCTTGTTCGCGGCGCTATGGAGCCGTATCAGCGTTTCATGCGTGCAAATTATGTTTTTCAGAGCGCTGAGCGCCAGAAATACCTGAAGCGGCCGATTGCAACAAAGCTGCCTGAGGAATACAGCAAGCGGTATTTCGACGAAGTGCCAAATCTGGATGAACCGACCCAGCTCCAGTATGTCGATATGCACACCTGGA
>JBJEOO010000171.1:0-10191 GCA_051880755.1 Hominenteromicrobium sp. | reverse complement strand
CGGCTCCGGCTTCTCTCCGGATGTGCAGCCGAGCGAGTATTCCGTAAACGGCACTGGTGATTTCCGCATCTCCGCCCTTCAGATCCGCAACAAAAACGGCGACATTTCCACCGACATCCGGTACGTCTCCCACCGGATTCTTTCGGAAAAACCCGCGCTCTGCGGTCTGCCGTCCCTGCGCGATGAGAACGGTGACAGCGAAACGCTGGAGATCACGGCGCGCGACAGCGTGACCGGAGCCGCCGTAAAGCTGTACTACACCGTCTACAGCGATCTGCCCGTCATGACGCGCAGCGCGGTCGTCACCAACGAATCCGACAGCGCGATGGATCTCGAGCGCGTATACAGCACCTGTCTGGAGCTTCCGGAAATGGATTATGACATGGTGCATCTTTACGGCAAGTGGTCCAAGGAACGCACCGTCACCGAACGCCCGCTCGCGCACGGCCTGCAGTCTATTGCGAGCAAGCGCGGTTCCTCCTCCCACAATCACAATCCGTTCGCCGCGCTGAAAAAGCACGGAGCCTCAGAAGAAAGCGGTGAGGTCTACGGCGTCAATCTGGTATACAGCGGCAATTTCGCCATCGATATTGAGGTGGATGCCTACAACACCACGCGCCTGATCGCGGGCATCAACCCGGCCGATTTCACCTGGCGCCTTGAGCCAGGTGAAAGCTTCACCGCGCCGGAGGCCGTCATGGTCTTTACGGACAAGGGCATCGGCGAGATGAGCCGCATCTTCCACCGCACCTATATGAAGCACCTGATCAAGAGTCCGTGGCGCGACGTGGAGCGCCCGGTGCTCATCAACAGCTGGGAAGCCGCATACTTCGATTTTGACGACGATAAGCTCGTTGCGTTTGCGCATGAGGCGGCCAAGATGGGCGTGGATATGCTCGTCATGGACGACGGCTGGTTCGGCCACCGCAATCTGGATGATTCCTCGCTCGGCGACTGGTACGTCAACGAGAACAAGCTCAGGGGCGGTCTTGCAAAGCTCATTGAGCGCGTCAATGCCGAGGGCCTGAAGTTCGGCATCTGGTACGAGCCGGAAATGATTTCGCCGGACAGCGACCTCTACCGCGCGCATCCCGATTGGTGCCTGCACGTCAAGGGCCGTCCGAACTCCCCGGCGCGTCTCCAGTATGTGCTCGACATGTCCCGCCAGGATGTACGCGACAACATCTTTGAGCAGATGTGCAGCGTGCTGAAAAACAACAAGATTGATTATGTCAAGTGGGACTTCAACCGCAACATCACCGAGGCCGGCTCCGCCCTTCTGCCGCCGGAGCGCCAGAAGGAGATCATGCACCGCTTTGTGCTGGGCACCTACGAGCTGATGGATCGCTTCGTCAAAACCTTCCCGGATATTCTTTTTGAGAACTGCTCGGGCGGCGGCGGACGCTTTGACCCCGGCATGCTCTATTATTCCCCGCAGATCTGGTGCAGCGACAACACCGACGCCATCGAACGCCTGACGATTCAATTCGGCACCTCCATGTGCTACCCGGTTTCCACCTTCGGCGCGCATGTGGCGGCGCGTCCGCGCACACCGCTTTCCACGCGCGCGAACGTCGCGATGTGCGGCACCTTCGGCTATGAACTGGACCCGAGAAAGCTCAGCGACGCGGAGAAGGAGGAGGTCAAAAAGCAGATTGCCGATTACCGCAGGTACAACCGGCTCGTCCGCGAAGGCGACCTTTACCGTCTGATCGCGCCGACCGACAACGCGTTCCGCTGCGCATGGGAATTCGTCTCCCCGGATAAGAACGAGGCGATGCTCACCTGTGTTGTGATGCGTATGCCGGAAACCATGTTCTACGTCCAGCGCCTGCGCGGCCTTGACCCGGAGAAGCTCTACACCGATACCGACACCGGCGAGGTTTATTCCGGCGCTCTGCTGATGAACGCCGGCGTCAATCTGACCCGTGCCGTCTATCAGGACGGGGAAAGCGTCGTCAAGCACTTTGCCGTAAAATAACCCGTACATGCCGAGCGCCCGGCAGTCCGGATTGATCCGGAAGCTGCCGGGCGCGTTTTTTATTCACGCTTCGTCTTTTGTACTGTTCATCAGCTTGATCAGCGCCTTTTTGGAGCGCTCCTCACAGACCGCGATAATCTCGTCTCCGCTTTGCAGAACGGTATTGCCGCTCGGGATAATCAGCTTGTCGCCGCGCACAATGGAAATCAGCAGCGAGCCCTTCGGAAACACAAGCGATTTAACCTCCATCCCATCCACGGCCGACCGGTCATTCAGCGTAACCGAACAGATCTGCCCGCGTCCCTTATTCAGTGAAGCGACAAGGTGGAATTCCATCAGATTCGCTTCCTGCTCGATCAGTTGGGCGATGATCTCCGTGCTGCTCACGGCATAATCGATGCCCAGTATGCGCATGGTTTCCAGATTGCGCGGATCATTCGCGCGCGCAATGACCTTTCTGGCGCTGAAATGCCTCTTGGCAAGCTGGGACGCCACAAGGTTGTCGGCGTCATTGCCGGAAATGGCAATAAAGCAGTCCGCATTGCGCACACCGGCGCTTTCCAGCGTGCTGATGTTGGTGCCGTCGCCGCAGATAATCTCAACATCCAGATCATTTGCAATCTGCACGCAGCGCAGCCTGTTGATTTCAATCAGGCGGACCTCATGGCGGCCCTCCATAATGCGGCGCGCAAGACTTTCGCCTACCTTGCCGCCGCCCATAATGACGATATTCATAACATACCCGTCCTTTCTGCCGCCTCAATCCACCGTTTTGGCGTAAACGATACTGTCTCCCGCCTGCGGGCGGATCTCCTCCGTGGAGCGCAGCAGGAAGGCGCCGCTTGCGCGGATCAAACCGAAAATTTCCTCCCCGGCATAGCCGTGCAGCTCCCAGAGCGTTTTGCCGAGCTGCTGCTTTTCCGCAGGACGCACAAGGAAAGAAACGGTATGCAAGCCGAACTCCAGATGCGCCGTCTTGTGCTCGCCGGTGAGCACATTGACAATCGTATCGCCGGAAAGATTTGTCGGGCAGACGGTGCGCAGGCCGAGTCCCTCAAAAATGGATTCGCGGGCGGGATCGGAAACGCGCGCCACAACATTCTGAATTCCGAAATAGTCTCGCACAATCTGTGCCACCGCAATATTCAGGTTATCGTCCGAGGTGGTGACTGCCACTGCGTCGCAGCTTTCAATGCCCGCCTCGCGCAGGTTGCGCAGGTCCATCGGGAAGCCGCGGAACGTTACGCCCCCGAAATTCTCCGCCAGGCGCTCCAGCTCACTCTCGCGTTCATCCATCGCGGAAACGTCCCAGCCCATGCGGTCCAGCGTCCGGGCGATCTTCCGCCCGAGCAGCCCGCAGCCAATTACCAATACATTCATGCGTGATGCTGTCCTTTCTTACCGGCGTTCCGGATCCTCTGTATCCCGGATGCTTTCCGCCGTCACGCCCTCTGAAGACGAGGTGGAAACATTTTCCCGGCCGCTGCCGTTCACCGTGATCGGCGCGTTGGGATCAGGCGTTGCGGCTGCCTGCGCCGGGTCGGCCGAAGCCTGCGGATCCGATGCGGACCCCGTATTCAGGGCGGTTTTATCCATTTCCGTGACCGTCACGAATTCGGCGTAAACATACGCCTTGCCGCCGTTGTAAGAGATCTCATGCCAAAGGCCCGTGTAATTCTCGGTAAGCACCTCGAACCGGTCTCCGGAATTCGCCGTGCCGAGTATCTCGGAATCCGTGCTCGCATCGCTTCGGATATTCAGCGGACCGTCGATCTCCGAAACGGTCGCAACCTTCACCTTCTCAACGGCCGGCTCCGGCGTTGAAGTCGGCGCCGCACTCGGGCTGGCCGAAGGGTCAGCCTTTGCGCTTGTGCCCGAACAGGCGGTCATGCACAGCGCCAAAGCCACGGCAGCAGCCGCAAGCATCACATGCTTTATCCTGTGTTTTTTTGTGCTTATGCCAAATCTTCCGGATCTCATGGAATCTCTGCTCCTTTCAAATTTCATCTGCCGCCGGTACGGATTTCCTGCCTGCACAGATTATGCTTTATTTTATCACAATTCCGTGTAAAATCCAATACGGTTTCCGGCTTTTTTCATTTCTTTTGCAAAATCTTTGCCGGATAAATTGATATTTTCATCAGAATCATGTAGAATAGAATATATCATGCTGCTACATAAAACAAGGAGGAATTCATTATGCTTAAACCCGATCAGATCGCGGCGGTCAAAGCGCGCGGATTTCTGATTAACCGCGGCACGGAGCTGTTCTCCGGCAGAATCGTTCCCGCCGGCGCCGTTTTCAGTGCCGAAGATCTCCGCACCATCTCCGAAATCGCCGAAAAATTCGGCAACGGCAAGGTAGCCTTCACCTCTCGCCTTGCGGCTGAGGTTGTCGGCATCCCGTTTGAAAAGATCGACGAGGCGTGTGATTACGCCGCGGCGCGCGGCCTGTATTTCGGCGGCACCGGCGCAAAGATCCGCCCGATCACGGCCTGCAAGGGCACAACCTGCGTATACGGCAACTATGACACCCAGGCGCTCGCCAAAGCGCTGCACGAAAAATACTACATCGGCTGGGCGGATGTAAAGCTGCCGCACAAGTTCAAGATCGGCATCGGCGGATGTCCGAACAGCTGCATGAAGCCCTCGCTGAACGATTTCGGCGTTGAGGGCCGGCGCGCACCGAACTTTGAGGTTTCGGACTGCCGCGGCTGCAAGGTCTGCATCATTGAGAAGAGCTGCCCCTCGAAGGCGGCACATGTGGAAAACGGCAAGCTCGTCATCGGTGAGAACTGCCTGCAGTGCGGCGTGTGCACGGGCAAGTGTCCGTTCAAGGCCGTCCGCCATGAGAGCGAGGTCCGCTACCGCATTTATGTCGGCGGCACATGGGGCAAGCATACCCGCATGGGTACGCCGCTCAGCCGTCTCGTCACGCGTGAGGAAATCGAGCCGCTGCTCGAAAAGACCATGCTCTGGTTCAAGGAAAACGCTTATCAGAAGGAGCGTCTCGGCAAGGCCATTGACCGCATCGGCGCCGAAGCTTTTGAGGCCGCCGTATTCTCCGACGATCTCCTGAACCGCAAGGAAGAAATCCTCGCGCAGCCGGTCAAAACCCGATAAAATATCCCCGAAAGGAACCCCGGATACATAGAAAGCAAAACCTTTTGGCGGACGGGCAAACCGAATATATCAAACGGCGTGCGCAGCCGGGGATTCGTAAAAAATTCCCAGTTGACAATCACGCGCTTTCCATGTACAATGAAAGCACAATCCAATGTGCTTTTGTGACTGACGGATACTAGATGGGCGACCATCGTGGAGCAAAAGCTACTTTTCGCCGACCGTCTGGGCAGTGTTCTTTGCAGCACTGCCCTTTTTTATTTGCAGTGCTGCAGAGGACATCAATCAACCGTTTGGCGCAGCGAATCCCCGCGCCGGAAAGGAATGGTCTGAAATGAACGCATGGAGAAGCTTTACCCCCGGTAAATGGCAGGAGAAAATTGACGTCCGGGATTTTATTCAGAAAAACTATACGCCGTATACCGGCGATGAATCCTTTTTGCAGCCGCCGACCGAGCGCACCAAAAAGATGCTTGAAAAGTACGAGGCGCTCTGCCGTGCCGAGCACGAGAACAACGGCGTACTGAAAATCGATACCGACACGGTCATCACCGCCACCTCCTTCGGCCCCGGCTACCTCGACAAGGAAAACGAAATTATTGTCGGCCTGCAGACGGACGAGCCGTTAAAGCGCGCCTGCAACCCCTTCGGCGGCATGCGCATGGTGCGCGCATCCTGCGAGGCCTACGGTTACAAGGTGTCCGATAAAATCGAAAACCAGTTCAAATACCATAAGACACACAACGACGGCGTCTTTTCCGCATACACCGACGACGTGCGCGCCGCACGCCATGCCGGCATCATCACCGGCCTGCCGGACGCCTACGGCCGCGGACGTATCATCGGCGATTACCGCCGTGTCGCGCTGTACGGCGTCAACCGCCTGATTCTGCAGAAGCAGTACGACAAGGCGCAGTTCGGCAAAACCCCGCTTGATGCGGAAACCATCCGCCTCTCCGAGGAGGTCGCGGATCAGATCACCGCACTCAAGGATATGATTAAAATGGCGGCGATGTACGGCTATGACATCTCCCGTCCGGCTGAGAACGCGCGCGAAGCCGTGCAGTGGGTATACTTCGCATACCTCGCGGCGATCAAGGAGCAGAACGGTGCGGCCATGAGCCTCGGCCGCGTCTCCACCTTCCTCGACGTTTACTTTGAGCGCGACCTGCGCGAGGGTACGCTCGACGAGGGCGGCGCGCAGGAAATCATGGACGATTTCGTCCTGAAGCTCCGCATGGCGCGCCATCTGCGCACGCCGGAATACAACGAGCTTTTCGGCGGCGATCCGATGTGGATCACGGAATCGCTCGGCGGCACCGGCGAGGACGGCCGCACGCTCGTCACCAAAAACTGCTACCGCATGCTCCACACGCTCTACAACCTCAACCCCTCTCCGGAGCCGAACCTCACCGTTCTCTGGGCCAAGCATCTGCCGGAAAACTGGAAGCGCTACGTTGCGAAGGTTTCCTGCGATACGGATGCCATCCAGTATGAAAGCGATACCATTATGCGTCCGGCCTTCGGCGATGATTACGCCATTGCCTGCTGCGTCTCCGCCATGCGCGTCGGCCGCGACATGCAGTTCTTCGGCGCAAGAGCGAACCTTGCCAAGCTTGTACTGCTCGCAATCAACGGCGGCATGGACGAGATCAAGAACACCCGCGTCGCACCCGAAATGCCCGTCTGGCCGGACGAATATGTGGACTTTGACCGCCTCGTGGAACGCCTCGATTTCTACCGCGACTGGCTCGCGAAAACATATGTGGACGCCATGAACACGATCCACTACATGCACGACAAGTATGCCTATGAAAAGAGTCAGATGGCGCTGCACGACACAAAGGTGCGCCGCCTGATGGCATTCGGCATCGCCGGCATGAGCTGCATGGCGGATTCCCTCTCGGCAATCAAATACGCAAAGGTGCGCTGCATCCGCGACCCGGAGACCGGGCTTGTCACCGATTTCGAGACCATCGGCGATTTCCCGTGCTTCGGCAACGACGACGAGCGCGTGGACGCCATCGCCTGCGAGCAGGTCCGCCGCTTCTATAACGCGCTCAAGGAGTACCCGCTTTACCGCAACGCGCAGCACACGCTGTCCATCCTCACCATCACCTCGAACGTCATGTACGGCAAAAAGACCGGCAACACACCGGACGGCAGAAAGCGCGGCGAGCCGCTTGCCCCGGGCGCGAACCCGATGAGCGGCCGCGATAAATCCGGTGCGCTGGCGGAGCTGAACTCCGTTGCAAAGCTTTCCTACGACTACTGCCGCGACGGCATCTCCAACACGTTCTCCATCATCCCGGAGGCACTCGGCAAAACCGAAGAGGAGCGCATCACGAACCTCGTGCAGCTTCTGACCGGCTATTTCGTGCAGGGCGCGCATCATCTGAACGTCAACGTGCTGAACCGTGAGACGCTGATGGATGCTTACGATCACCCCGAAAAGTACCCGAACCTCACGATCCGCGTCTCGGGCTACGCGGTCAACTTTCACCGTCTCTCCCGCGAGCAGCAGCGGGAGGTCATCTCCCGCACCTTCCACGAGGCGGTCTGATGCAGGGCCGCGTCAATTCCGTGCAGTCGCTCGGCGCGGTGGACGGTCCCGGCCTGCGGTATATTGTCTTTCTGCAGGGCTGCCCGCTGCGGTGCGAATATTGTCATAATCCCGAAACCTGGGACAGGCTTGGCGGCGAGCTGCGCACGGCGGAGGAGCTGTGCAGAACGATCCTGCGCTATCGCCCGTACTTCGGCGAAACCGGCGGCGTGACCGTTTCGGGCGGCGAGCCGCTTTTGCAGCCAGAATTTGTCGCGGAGCTTTTCTCCCTTCTGCGCGAGCACGGCGTACACACGGCGCTCGACACCGCCGGCACGGGCAATTTGACCCGCGCGGAAAACGTACTGCGCCATACCGATCTTGTCCTCTGTGACGTGAAATTTCCCACCGAAGCGGGCTACCGCGCGCACTGCGGCGGCTCGCTCACGCACACACTCGAATTTATGCGGCTTACGGAACAGATGGGCATCCCGCTTTGGGTGCGGCATGTCGTCGCGCCGGGCCTCACGGACACGCCTTCCAGCATGCGCGCAGTCCGCGATCTGTGCGCCGGCTTTTCCAACCTCGAAAAAATCGAGTGGCTGCCCTTCAAGAACATCTGCGCTTCAAAATACGAAAACCTCGGCATTCCTTTCCCGATGGAAGGCAAGCCCGCCTTCTCGCAGAAGCACATCGACCTGCTTTTGAAATCCCTGTAAACGCAAAAAGTCCCTGTCCGTTACCGGCATGCAGCCGGCGCCGGACGGGGACTTCTATTTTTTCACGGTGCGCAGATACTCGGAAAGCGTATCGGCAATTTTCGCCAGCTCTGCCAGAACCGCGTCGCAGTCAAAACGCTTGCAAACGTCAAGGTAAGCATAGTAGCTGCCCTGCACCTCAAAGGTCAGCAGCGTGTTGAACCGCACGTCATGCTCAAGCGCCGGCATCTGCGCAAAAATCTGCCGGCGGATCTCCTGCTCCAGCGCTTTGGGCAGCACCGATTCCTGTGTGCCCGAAAACAGAATATCCGTATACGTCTTCTGCGACTGAAACGCCATGAACAGCTCTCTGGAAAAATCCGCCGGCGCCGTCACCACCCATTCCGGATGGTCAATCCGGTCAAAAATGGCGCCGACAATTTCTTTCTGCAGTTGCTCCAGAAGATCGTAGATGTCCCGGTAATGCAGGTAAAACGTCGCCTTGCTGATCTCCGCCAGCTCGCTCAGCTCTTTGATCGTAATCTTCTCCAAAGGCTTTCGCGCATGAAGCTGAAAAAACGCGTTGCGAATTGCGCGCAGGGTTTTCTTCTGCCGCAGATCCATAAAATAATAGTCCTTTCCGGGTAAAATGTCTGTTATTTGATTTCCGTCCGATTCTGTCGATTGCACGGAGCACATGACTGCTTTATAATGGATTATAGCAAAATAATAGACATCCGTCAAATAAAAGGGAGCGGACGCTTTTGGATTTTTACAGCTTTTACACCGGACATTGTTTTGATGCGCACGAATGGCTGGGCGCGCACCCCAGCGGAACCGGCTTCGTCTTCCGGACCTTTGCCCCGGGCGCAGAGCGGGTCAGTCTGCTTCTGGACGGCCGGGAGATCCCGATGCGGCGGGTACACGACGGGAATTTTTACGAGCATTTTGAACCGAACACATACGCCGGAAGCTGCTATGAATACCGGATTTACAGCGGCGGCGCCTTTCGGGATCACTGTGATCCCTTTGGCTTCGGCATGGAGCTTCGCCCCGCGCACCGCTCCGTCCTGCGCGGCCTGCGTTCCTTCACCTTCTCGGATGATGCCTGGATGCGGCAGCGTTCGGCCTGCGTGGATCGCCCGCTCAACATCTACGAGCTGCATCTCGGCTCATGGCGGAAAAAGGGGGCCGGTGAAACCGACTGGTACCGTTATGATGAGCTGGCCGGGCTGCTGATCCCGTATCTTCAGGAGGCCGGGTACAACTATGTCGAGCTGCTGCCGGTCTGTGAGCATCCCTGCGATGAAAGCTGGGGATACCAGAATACCGGGTTCTTTGCGCCGACCAGCCGCTACGGCAGCGCCGAAGATCTGATGCGGCTGATTGACCGGCTGCATCAGGCCGGCATCGGTGTGATTCTGGATTTTGTGCCCGTACATTTCGCCGTCGATGCCTACGCCCTCGCCCGCTATGACGGCACCGCGCTGTACGAATATCCGCATGCCGACGTCGGCGTCAGCGAATGGGGAAGCTGCAACTTCATGCACGCGCGCGGCGAGGTGCGCAGCTTTCTTCAATCCAGCGCGCATTACTGGCTCTCGTACTATCACTTTGACGGCCTGCGTATGGACGCCGTCAGCCGGATGGTCTACTGGCAGGGCGATGAAAGCCGCGGGGTCAACCAGGACGCCGTGGAATTTCTCCGCGTTATGAACGCCGGGCTTAAAGCGCTGCACCCGGGCTGTATGCTGATCGCCGAGGACTCCACGCAGTATCCGCAGGTCACCGCGCCCGTTGAAGCCGGCGGACTGGGGTTCGATTACAAATGGGACATGGGCTGGATG
>JBJEOO010000170.1:0-2354 GCA_051880755.1 Hominenteromicrobium sp. | reverse complement strand
GTACAGCGATAT
This sequence comes from Hominenteromicrobium sp., assembly GCA_051880755.1. GTDB lineage: Bacteria > Bacillota > Clostridia > Oscillospirales > Acutalibacteraceae > Hominenteromicrobium. The sequence goes on along the minus strand of JBJEOO010000170.1, from coordinate 2,342 downwards.
GACGGCGATCAGATCCTCGATGCTCTCCGGCTCGGACTGCATGATAACGCGCCGCATCCCCGCCGATTCAAACTGGAACACGCCTTCGGTGGCGCCGCTCGTAATCATGGCAAACACGGCCGGGTCGTCGTCCGGCGCGTTTTCCACGCGGAAACCCGGCACCTGACTGCGGATCATCTTTTCGGCATTGTCGATGACCGAAAGATTGCGCAGGCCAAGAAAATCCATCTTGAGCAGGCCAAGCTCCTCGATGGCCGTCATCGTATACTGTGTGACGACCGATTCGTCATTCATGCTCAGCGGCACATAATCGACAACCGGCCGGTCGGTGATCACGACGCCGGCTGCGTGCGTAGAGGTATGCCGCGGCATGCCCTCGATTTTGCGGGCCATATCGATCAGCTCATGCACCTGCTCGTCCGATTCATACTTGTCGCGAAGCTCGGTCACACTCTCAAGCGCATGGTCGAGCGTCATGTTCAGTTCCATCGGAACAAGCTTGGCAACCGTATCGCAGACGTTGTACGGGATTGCCATCGCGCGTCCGACATCGCGGATTGCAAGGTGCGCGGCCATGGTACCGAACGTGACAATCTGGGCCACATGGTCCGCACCGTATTTTTCAACGACATATTCGATGATTTCCTGCCGGCGTTCATCGCTGAAATCTACGTCAAAGTCCGGCATGCTGACGCGCTCCGGATTCAAAAAGCGCTCGAACAGCAGGTCATAGCGCAGCGGGTCGACGCCGGTGATGCCGATGCAGTATGCCGCGAGACTGCCGACGCCCGAGCCGCGCCCGGGGCCGACCGGAATACCCATGCTTTTTGCCTGCCGGATGAAATCATAGACAATCAGATAGTAGTTGACATAACCCATTGTGTCGATCGTCGAAATCTCGTACTCCAGACGATCCACAATGCTTTGATCCGGATGCTCGCCGTAGTGGCGGTGCAGCCCGTCATAGCACATGCGGCGGAAATAATCCCGGTTATCGCTGCCGTCGGGCGTATCAAAGCGGGGCAGCTTCGTATGGCCGAACTCAAATTCAAGGCTGCACCGGTCCGCGATGCGCTGGGTGTTGTCCGCGGCCTCCGGGCAGTCCGGAAACAGCGCGCGCATCTCCTCTTCGCTCTTGAAATAGAATTCATCGGAACCGAATTCCAGCGTATCCTCGTCCTCAACCGTTCGGTTGGTCTGGATGCAGACCAGAATATGGTGCATTTTGGTATCTTCCTTACGGATGTAGTGGCAGTCGTTCGTGACAACAAGCGGGATGCCCGTCTCGCGTGACAGCCGGATCAGCTGCGGATTGACATAGGCCTGCTGTTCCAGACCGTGATCCTGCAGCTCCAGATAAAAATTATCCGCGCCGAAGATTTCCCGGTAGCGCAGCGCGGCCTCCTTCGCCGTATCATACGCACCGATTGACAGCGCGCGCGGAATCTCGCCCGCCAGACAGGCGGAAAGCGCAATAAGCCCTTCACTGTGCGACCGAAGCAGGTCGAAATCGGCGCGGGGCTTGTTGTAAAAGCCGTCAGTCCACGCCTTCGAGACGATTGCCACAAGATTGCGGTAACCGGTTTCATTTTTGCACAGCAGCACGAGGTGACGGTTTTCGTTGTCAATCCCGTGCACCTTGTCCTGCATCCCGCGTTTCGCAACGTAGATCTCACAGCCGATAATCGGCTTGATGCCGCGCGCCTTGGCAGCCTTATAAAAATCAATCACGCCGTACATGACGCCGTGATCCGTGATGGCCACGCTGGTCTGCCCCAGCTCTTTGGCTCTGTCCAGAAGCTGTTCAATCCGGCACGCGCCGTCAAGCAGGCTGTATTCCGTGTGCAGATGCAGATGTGTAAATGCCATCGGGTCTTTCCTCCCCTCAGTCGATGATCAGCGTGAAGCCGTGCTGGGTGGTAAAGAAGTGTTTTTTCCCGCCCCAGGCTGTGTCGATCACAATGTAGTATGTACCGCTTTCCTCCGGATAGCTGAAAAAGGTGCTGCGGTAATAAAGCTCCGAATAATCGGACCGGTAGACCGTGTAATACATCTCGCCGTAGGGATCCTGCGTGGCCTCGAGCACAATGCCCTTGTCCATATGCAGAACCGGAAAATCCGCGGCATCCGTCTGAATATCAAACCGCTCACAGTCCGTATGACCGCCGTCCTTGCTTTCCTCGGAGGTCACGCGCTGCAGCGCCGTGATTTCCGCATCGCCGGACTGAACGGCAATGTTCCCGGGGGCAATCTCCGTTTTCAGCAGATCGGCGATGAAATACGCTGCACAGCCAAGCACCGCAATCATCAGAATCCCGAGTATAAAATCCTTGAAGCTCTTC
>JBJEOO010000169.1:0-2360 GCA_051880755.1 Hominenteromicrobium sp. | reverse complement strand
GGACTTCGCAAAATTTTTTTGCACCTGATTGACACAAGCAGATGATCTTGGAAGAGTTGTCATTCCGAAGGAAATCCGGCGCACGATGAAGATCAGCGAGGGCACGCCGCTGGAAATATTTATCGATAAGGACGGCGGCATTATTTTCCGCAAATATTCACCCATCGGCGAGCTGAGCGAAAGCGCGCAGCACATGTCGGAATGCGTTTCGGCGCTGTGCGGCGCAGGGGTGGCCGTATCCGACCGGGACCACATCGTCGCCTCGGCGGGCATTCCCAAAAAGGATCTGCTGGATAAGCCGGTCTCCAAACAGCTTGAAGAGCTGATGCGCCGGAAGATGCCGTTCGTCTCCTCCGGCGAGGATACGGTTCTCGCCGCAGACGGCGGCCTGCGCACCGCAAATGCCGCGTTTCCGATTCTCAGCGCGGGCGATATCTGCGGCATGTTCATGCTGATCAAGGACGAGAAGGCGCACCCCGGAGAATCGGAGGAGAACCTCCGTCTCGCACGGCTTGCCGCCGCTTTTCTCGGCCGTGAAACAGCCGAATAGCCCGGCCGGCGCGCCCCGTTTTTCCGGGGCGCGTTTCTTTTTTGCGCTTTCTGCCGTTTGCCGCCGGTTTACGGTGCTTCCGCGCGGGTTTTATGTGCAACATGAATATATGATGCCCGTCCAAAATAGAATATCTGTATAATTTGCGATTGGAGATTGCAATATCTGGAGACATGATATATAATTAGAATTACAATCTCAGACGAAATTGTGAAATATACATATAAGGGGTGTTTCCATGAACACGTATCAGGCAAAGAACATTATCAACGTAGCTATGGCAGGCCATTCCGGCGCCGGCAAGACCTCCCTCGCAGAGGCAATGCTCTATCTTGCGGGCGCATCGGACCGCCGCGGTAAGGTCGGCGAGGGCAATACCGTCTGTGACTACGACCCGGAGGAGATCCGCCGCAAGACTTCGGTTTCCACAGCGGTGGCCCCGTTCGAGTGGAAAAACAAAAAGATCAATCTGCTGGACACCCCGGGCCTTTTCGATTTTGAGGGCGGCCTGTACGAGGCCACGCGCGCCGCGGAATCCGTCATTATCGTGCTCGCAGGCAAGAGCGGCGTTTCCGTCGGTACGGAAAAAGCGTTCGCTGCCGCCGAAAAGCGCGGCCTTGCGAAGATCTTCTTCGTCAACGGCCTTTGCGACGAGGGTTCCGATTTCTACAAGGTCTTTGAGGATCTGAAGGCCAGCTTCGGCCCGTCCGTCTGCCCGATCGTCGTCCCGTATTTTGAGGACGGCAAGGCCGACAAGTACATCAACATGCTGGAATACAAGGCCTATGATTATTCCGGCGGCAAGCCCGTTCAGGTGCCGATGCCCGATATGGGCGCGCGTCTTGAGGGTCTGCGCACCGCCATTTACGAAGCCGTTGCCGAAACAAGCGACGAGCTGTTTGAAAAATATTTCTCCGGCGAGGAATTCACGCCGGAAGAGGTCATCGTGGGCGTTTCTCAGGGCGTTAAGCGCGGCACGATTTCTCCGGTCTTCTGCGGCGACGCCATGCTGATGCGCGGCATGGAGCAGTTCATGGACGGTCTGTGCTGGCTCGCGCCGAGCGCAGCCGATAAGGGCACGGAGCTTGCGGTCGACACCGACGGCAATCCGGTTGAGCTTGCGGTCAACGAAGACGCCGCGGCGGCCGCCATCGTTTTCAAGACGGTTGCGGACCCGTTCATCGGCAAGCTTTCCTATGTCAAGGTCGTTTCCGGCAAGATCACCACCGAGACGCCGCTCGTCAACATGCGCACCGGCAATGTGGAGCGCATCGGCAAAACGGTCATGATGTGCGGCAAAAAGCAGGAGGATATCAAAGCGATCGTCGCCGGCGACATCGGCGCCATCCCGAAGCTCTCCGGCGTCAATACGGGCGACACGCTCTGCGCACCGACGCGCAAGGTTACGCTGGATGCCATCGAATATCCGATTCCCGAAATGAGCATGGCCATCGTTCCGAAGAACAAGGGCGATGAAGATAAAATCGCGCAGGGCATCATGCGCCTTGCCGAGGAAGATCCGACCATCCGCTTCGTAAACAACGTGGAGACGAAGGAAATGGTCATCAGCGGCATGGGCGAGCAGCATCTGGACGTCATCGTCTCCAAGCTCAAGTCCAAATTCGGCGTGGAAATCACGCTGCGCAGCCCGCGCGTCCCGTACCGTGAGACGATCCGCAAGACCGTTTCCGTACAGGGCAGACACAAGAAGCAGACCGGCGGCCACGGCCAGTTCGGCGACGTCTGGATTGAATTCTCCCCGTGCGATTCGGACGGTCTGGAATTCGCCGAGCGCGTTGTCGGCGGCGCG
>JBJEOO010000168.1:0-2378 GCA_051880755.1 Hominenteromicrobium sp. | reverse complement strand
ATCAGCCCGAGCGCCAGAAAGGAATGCGTATGGATCATCACCATCGCGCCGGCGAAAAGGCCTGCTGGCAGGAAATACGACGTGCAGCGTTCATATACCGCGCGGTACAAAAGATACAGCAGCGGAAAAAGCACGGCCCAGCCGAACAGTGAGGCCCGCTGGGGAATCAGGATGTCAACAATCACATTGACCCAGCGGATATTCTCGCCCACCAGATTGGTCGGCGTCTCATAAAAGGCCGTAAAGATCCGCGTGAAATTTTCGATGCCGCTCTGCAGGTTCGTCAGAAAATACGCAAAGCCGAAGCCGCCGTTCAGGAAGAAAAGCACCATGGCAAGCACCGATTTTGCCGTATCGCACAGCCAGCGGCGCACAAAGATCCATGCGCCGAAAAAGACCTGCGCGCCGGCAAACAGCATCGGCAGAAAATAGGCGAACCGCAGCGGTGCGCCCAGCAGATACAGGCTCGCCGAAATGCTGTCCGAGAGGAACGGATAGGAAAGCTTCGTATCCGGCAGAATCGAATATGCGGGCGGGAACGTCCCCTGCTCCGCAATGCTGGTGATGAAACCGAAGTGCATGCTCATATCGCCGTAGGTACACTGACTTGACCAAAGCTCGCCGTCCTGATACCGGAAGCTGTGCAGGGCCAGACCGGCAAAAATGAGCCAGAGCAGAAACGGCACGCAGAGGCTCCACTCCGCCCGGACAAAGGCAGCCGCCCCCCGCACCGTACAGCGCAGAGACGGACGGCGCAGGAACACCGCCGTGCCGACGACCGCCATGAGCGTCAAGAGCGCCGCAATATGCGCCGCAGCGGAAAAGCCAAAAAGAAACGCCCAGAGCGCCGGCAGCCACATCAGAAGCACGCTGCCCGCCGCAGAGCCGAGTATCATGCGCACATACCGGCGTTCCTGTTTCAGAATGCAGGCGGCAAGCAGAACGCCGCCAAGCTGGAAAATCAGAAAATAAAGCAGTGCCCACACACCGCCGAAAAAGCTGCCGTTCATTGAACCCTCCCGAATCATTCCGTTTGCTTTATTCTACCATCGGACAGGAAAATTGTAAAGCCGATGTTTTTCCCTTCTTTCCGCTTTGAGCCGTATTTTCCTGTTGCGGTTTTCACCGGTTTCCGCTATAATGAATTTAATATGCTGAAAAAGTGAGGTGTCTTCGTATGCGGACTGACGTCCACCGAAGAGATAAAACGAACTACTATCTGGATCTTGCGGAAACCGTTTCCCAGCGCTGCACATGCCTTCGACGTCACTACGGCGCTGTGATCGTCAAAAACGACGAGGTCATTTCCACCGGTTATGTCGGCGCGCCGCGCGGCCGGAAGAATTGCACGGATATGGGCAAATGCATCCGCGCCGAGCTGCACATCCCCCGCGGCGAGCGGTATGAGCTGTGCCGCAGCGTGCACGCGGAGGCCAACGCCATCATCAGCGCCCCGCGCGACAAAATGATCGACTCTACGCTCTACCTCGTCGGCAAAGAGGTTTCAACGGGCGAATATATTCGCAACGCGGTCTGCTGCTCCATGTGCAAGCGGCTCGTCATCAACGCAGGCATCACGCAGGTGATTGTCCGCGACGACCACGACCATTACAGAAAGATAGATGTTCAGGACTGGATTATAAACGACGAATCCATCGAAGGTGTATTCGGCTATTGAGGCTCTTGCGCTGTCACGCGTATTCGCTGTAAGAGCCCGGAAAGAATACGGTGATCATCATGTCTTTGATACAGGTATCGAATCTGACCTTCGGCTATGAAGGCAGCTTCGACAATGTTTTTGAAAACGCCTCCTTTGCCGTCGATACGGACTGGCGGTGCGGATTTATCGGCCGCAACGGCAGAGGAAAAACAACCTTTTTGAATCTGCTGCTCGGGAAATACCCGTACAGCGGCAGCATTACCGCCTCCGTACAGTTTGAGTATTTCCCGTTTGAGGTGGAGAATCCTGACGACACGCCGCTCGAAATCGCGGAGGCCATGATACCGGATTTCGAGCTGTGGCGGCTTTCACGCGAGCTGAACCTGCTTGAGGTGGACGGCGGCGTCCTATACCGCCCGTTTTCAACGCTGAGCTTCGGCGAGCGGACAAAGGTGCTGCTCGCGATTCTCTTCATCCGCGAAAACAGCTTTTTGCTGATCGACGAGCCGACCAACCATCTGGATATTGCCGCCCGCGACACACTGGCGCGGTATCTCCGGACAAAGCGCGGCTTCATTCTGGTCAGCCATGACCGCGCGTTTCTCGACGCGGTTATCGACCATGTGCTTTCCATCAACCGTGCAAACATCACGGTGCAGCGCGGCAATTTCACAACCTGGCAGCACGAGAAGGATCTCGAGGATCAGTTTGAGCTGCA
>JBJEOO010000167.1:0-10422 GCA_051880755.1 Hominenteromicrobium sp. | reverse complement strand
ACGCCCAGCAGCCCTCTATTCCCTTTTCCATGGAGCATTTTCGGTTCTCACACCACCCGACTCCCGGGCAAGCTCCGCAGTCACAGCCTGCGCACCGGTCGTTTTCCGAGCACAGACAGCAGGCCAGGCCGCACCTCGCAATTCCCAATTCTCTTTTCATAGCACACCTCTTTCTTTCATATTGCACCGCACCGGAAGGTGCTTTGCTTGCATCCGTCCCCCATCCCCGTCCGTCAGGCTCGGATCAGCGGGTGATTTTCACGGAATCGTCCTTTCCCAAAACAAAAACCATCCGAAAACAGCACATGCCTTCGGATGGTTCAGAGCTTTATCAGCCGTTGCGCGGGCCTTTGCGGGAATAGCCGCCGCGCTTGTTTTCCGCACGCTTCAGATCGGAAATCTTCTCGTCACTCATCTGTTTGAAGCGGGACATCATGTCCTCAAAAGAACCGGAGTTCTCGCGGGCGCGCCATTCGTAATCGCCCGGGCGCGCAGGACTCTGCACCGGCGGTGCGGATTCGCGGCGCGTGTAATTCTGCCGCGGAGGTCTGTCCTCACGACGGCGCGGGGGACGCTGCTGCGCGTTCTCATCCGCCTTCTTCATCGAAAGGCTGATCTTACCGTCGTCGCTGATGCCGATGATCTTGACCTTGACCGTCTGTCCATCCGTGACAAAATCGCGGATTTCCTTGACAAAAACCGGCGCGACCTCGGAAATGTGCACCATGCCGGTTTTGCCGCCGCCAAGATCGACAAATGCGCCGAACTTCGTGATGCCCGTTACCTTACCCTCAATAATTGCTCCGACCTCAAGCTTTGTTTCCTGCATACCCTGTTACTTTCCTCCGGGAATTGAATTTAGTTGTTGCCGCCGACGTTATAAAACACGCGCTCGCCCGGCTTGACGTAGTCCAGCTCACGCCGCGCGGTTTTTTCCGCATATTCGTCGCTGTCCGTATCCTCGGAGTCCAGATCATAGCGCAGCTCGTCGTTGATCACCTGCTGCTCCTTGAGTTCCTGCTCGAGCGCTTCCAGCTCCGCTTTCTTCTGGCTGATGGAAATCTGCTGGCTGACCAGCATGGAAACCATAAAAAAGGCGAAACAGAAAACAGCGATTTTCAAAAGGAGACTGCCCTTGTACTTTTTGGTTTTAACTTCTTCCATGGGAATCGCCTCTTTCCGTATGCCGGCTGACCGGCTGCTTTTGTTTATCGCATTCATTATATAATAGCGGGCAGGCGTTATTCAAGTCTTTTTTTCGTTTTTTTTCGCTTTATTCCCAAAAAATCCGCGCTTTTTCCCGGGCTCTGCTTTGGATCGCCGCTTTTTCCGCAGAATAATTTTTCCGACGCGGTTCAGCCGTTCCCGAAGGCGCCCCGACATACGCCGAGCCGCCCGGACAAGCCGCGGCAGGAACCGGCGCACCGCGTGCGTCAGCGACAGATCCACGCAGGAAAACCCGATGATCTCGCACGCAGCCTGAAAAAAACGCAGATTTCCCCCGGACACGGCAAGCGCGAGCAGGAACGTGGTCACGGCGGCCAGCAGGCAGAACAGCACATCCAGCGCGGCTGTGGCGATCCGCCCGAGTGCCAGCAGAATACGCACGCTTTCGAGCACGGCAAATACCGTGCCCAGCAGCGCGCCGAGCAGAAGGCCGAGCAGAAGAGCTTCCGGCGGTACGCCGCTCATTTGAAGATCCTGCCGAGCACGTTTGTCGGACGCACGCCGTCCGAATAAGACAGCGCGATCACACGCCCCTTAACAAGCAGCTCGCCCGTATCCGAATTGAGATTCTCGATATACAGCCCCTCGCCCTTGATATTCAGCCTTCCGTCCGCAGTCTGCGCCGTAATCAGCTCGCCGCTGAAAAAATCGATGCGCTCCACTCCGGTCGCGGTAAGACGCACACGATTGTCAATATTCAGACTGTGCTTTTTCGCGTTTGCCGTCTGCTGTGTCACAGTATCACCCGTCCTTTTTGGGATGGAGAAGCAAAAGGGCCGAAACCTCCGAGCGGTTCCGGCCCTTCGCTTCGCTCCTATAATGGATATGGCAAAGCGGCAGAAGATATGCCAAATCAGTCCTGCCAGATGTGCGGCAGCAGCGCTTCCAGCGTCACAACGCCGCTTTTCAGACACACCTGCGTGCGGAGATTCTCACGGTTGATCTGATACATGAATTCGCGGCAGCGGCCGCACGGCGAAACGACGCCCACACCGTCGCACACAGCGACAATTTTCTGAATGCGGCTTTCGCCCGCCGTAATCATCGCGGCAATCGCCGCATGCTCCGCGCAAAAGCCCATCGAGCTGCTCGTGTCGATACATACGCCGCGGTACACGTTGCCCTGGTCGGTCACAAGTGCCGCCGCAACCGAACCCGCATACGCGCCCTCACCCAGCTCGCGTGGATTCAGCGTCTCCTCGGCGATTTTTGTCAACTCCTCAAACGTCATAAATGCTCTTTCCTCTCTTACTTCTCCTCGATAACCTCATACATCAGCGCGGCTTCATCCTTCTTCGCGTATTCGTTCACCGAAACGACACGCGCCTTAATGACGCGCGCGCCGAGCTGAAGCTCCAGCACGTCGTTGACCTTCACATCGTACGACGCCCGGGCGACCTTGCCGTTGACGAGCACACGGCCCGCGTCACACGCCTCGTTCGCGACGGTGCGGCGCTTGATGATGCGCGAAACCTTCAGGTATTTGTCAAGTCTCATGAATTTCCCTCCTTTCTCTATAAAAAAGAACGGATCCGACCGGACCCGTTCCATCACTTGCTATTCGCCGTCCAAAAGCTTTACTGGTTGACGGATTCCTTGAGCGCCTTGCCGGCCTTGAAAGCCGGAGCCTTGGATGCCGGAATCGTAATCTCCGCGCTGGTTCTCGGATCACGGCCGATACGCTCGCCTCTCTCGCGAACCTCAAAGGTGCCGAAGCCGGCGATCTGAACCTTTTCACCCGCCGCCAGAGACTTTGTGATGGAAGAGATCACAGCCGAAACTGCGTTTTCTGCGTCTTTCTTGGAAAGGGATGCCGTCTCAGCAACGGCTGCGATGAGTTCTGTTTTATTCATAACGAATATAACCTCCAGTAATTTTTAAATTGATATTCCACTCCGGCAGAACCGGAGACGAATGGCTTTATTGTTTTTCGGACGGATCCGCCTCAAACTGCGCAATATAGCTGCGGCATGTCTCAAAAAGCGCGCGTTCCGCATCCACACCGAGCTTCCGCGCAAGCTCCGTCATATCAAAGAGCGCCTTTCCCAGCTTTTCGCTGCCGTTTTCCGCCGTCGCCGCACATACCGTTTCACAGATTTCCCGCTGCAAGGTCTCGGCGTCCTTGGCTTGCGCGCCCATGCCTGCCGCCTTCTTGCGCACCTTCTGCGCGCGCATCAGGGCCGGCATCGCGGGCGAAACGCTCTCAAGCACCTCGCGGTTTGTTTTCTGCCGCTTTGTTTCGCGCTTGATCTTATCCCAGTTTGAAAGCACCTGCGCCGTTGTATCGGCCTCGGTATCCGCAAATACATGCGGATGGCGCACGACCATTTTTTCCGCCACGCCGCTGACGACGTCCGAAAAATCGAAGCGTCCGGCTTCGCGTTCGATCTCGCTGTGGAACACGACCTGAAGCAGCACATCGCCCAGCTCTTCACGGAGCAGCTCCGTGTTGTCCGTATCAATGGCTTCTATCGCCTCGTAGCATTCCTCCAGAAAATCGCGGCGGATGCTTTTGTGATCCTGCTCACGATCCCACGGGCAGCCCTCGGGCGAACGCAGAATGGTGATAATCTCCAAAAGGTCCTCGATTGTATACCGCTCTTTTCCTACAAATTTTGCGACATCTTTCATATTTTACCCTATCCCCCTGCTTTTTGCAAGTATTTTTGAAGTCTTTTTATAATTTTTTCTCCGCCGGGCAGCATGGCAAGATCCGAGGCCTGCACGGCCCGCTCAAAGAGCAGCGCCGCCGCGTAAACCGCCGCACCGGCAAGAATCGCAGCTGCGGTGCACAGCCTTGAGCTTCCGACGCAGCTTTCCAGCGCACGCTGCACGCCGAAGGCCGATGCGCCGCAGAACAGCGCCGCCGCCAGCGGCTTGAGCATCGTCGAGACAGGATCGGGCCGGATTCCCGTAATCCGCACGAGCGCGATCAGCTCCGCAGCCGTCACAAGAACGTAGCACACCAGCGTGCTGATTCCCCCGCCGAGAATATTGATTTCCGGTATGCCCGCGAGTCCGTAATTCAGAATAACCTTGATCAGCAGGCCGCCGAGCACAAGAATGACCGGTAGCTCCACATGTCCCACCGCCTGCAGCATGCTGCCGAGCGGCGTCGTGACGGCGGCAAATACGGCCGCAATCCCCATGACGGCCAGCGCCTGCCCGATGATCGGCGTACTGCTCCGCGCGCCGTAAACCAAAGACGCTGCTGGCTCCGCCAGAACGGAAAGCCCGATACCGGCAGGCAGCGCAGTCATGCAGGTCACGCGCAGAACGGTTTCCATCGCGCTTCGCAGTTCCTTTTTGCTGCCGCGTGCAAAAGCGTGGGTGACACTGGGCAGCGCGCTGACGCCGAAAGCCTGCGTAATGCTCGGCACCAGCATAAAAATCGTGAGCGCCATGTTATAGCAGCCGAACAGATAGTTCGGGATGGATTCGGGAGCGGCAAGATTTTCCGCCGGAATACAGCCCGCATACATGGCAAGCATCGGCTCCAGATTCGTCTCCAGAATGTGCGCAATCCGCGTCTGGAGAAAGGAGGCATCGATCAGGCCGGAGACGCTCATCGCAACCGCGCCGATTGCAATCGGCACCGCGGAAGTGAACAGGCCGCGCGCCAGACGGCGTGCCGGCTGCGGCTTCGGCGAAGCGGCAACCTGTGCTGCCGAAAAACCGTCTCCGCACCGTCTGTCATAGCGGCGCAGATAGAGAACGCTCAACAGGGAGCCGATCGATACTCCGAAGATCGCAGCGGCTGCGCCGAGCGAACAGACGGCGAGAGACGCCTGCGTTCCGTCGGCCATGCGGTGCAGCACGGTGCCGCGCTGTGCAAATTCCCGGCTGCCCGCGCGCATGACGAGGTATGCACCGGAAAGCCCGAAGATGAGCTTTGCGAGTGACTCCACAACCTGCGACACCGACGTGGGCACCATGTTGCGCAGCCCTTCGTAATATCCGCGGTAGACCGCCGCAAGACTGCACAGCAGCACGGAGGGCGAAAGGGCCAGCATGGCCGGCAGCGCGCCGGGGCTGCCCACCGCTTCCGTATAGAGCGGCGTGCCGAGGATCATCAGCGCCGTACCGACCGCACCGGTCAAAAGGAACAGCGGAAAGGATACCGCCCGGATGCGCCGCACGTCCTGCAGGCGCCCGAGCGAATCATTTTCCGATATCATGCGTGAGACCGCAACCGGAAACCCGGCCGTTGCCAGACTGAAGATCACATTATAAAAGCTGTACGCCGTGCTGAAATACCCCATGCCGTCCTCGGTAATGATCGCGGACAGCGGAACCTTGAACAGCGCACCGATCACCTTGACGACCAGCACGCCCGCCGTGAGAATGAGCGCCCCGTGCAGAAAGCTCTGGCGCGTGCGCCGGGCAGACTGTTTCCGAACCATAAAACCCTTCCGTTTCCAACTGGATTTGTTCCGCGAAAGAAAAGGAAAGAGGGGGTTCCTCTTTCCTTCTTTGTTTTACGTCCGGCAGGCACAGCCTGCGTTTTCTTCTGTCCGGAACGGATTATTCCTCCGTTTTTTCCTCCGGTGTCTCAGCCGGCTCTTCAGCAGGCGCTTCAGCCGGGGCCTCTGCCGGCTCCTCAGCGGGCGCTGCGGGCTGCGGCTTCTCCAGCTTCATGCCGCAGTGGCTGCAGAACATGGAATCCTGCGGCATCTGCTTTCCGCATGCCGGGCAGGTGACTTTATTCTGCATCGCCGCAAGCTGTGCGGAAACGACCGAGAACTGCGCATACAGATCGTCGATGCCCGCAATCTTATCGGCAAGCTCCGCCTCATCGGCCGTACCGGCCTTTTTCGCCTCATAAATAAACTGGCCAAGCTCCTGATAACGCTTGTTGATCTCGCCGTTCAGCTCAGAGATATTGATTCTCAGCTTGGACATATCCACAAACTGACCCGCCATTTTGCCTACGGTCTGCGCGGCAGACTTCGCATTGACAACAACATCATCGAAAATACCCATAATCCAACTCTCCTTTTATGTTTTTGGATGGAAAGCTTCCGCTTTCATTTTCATTATAACGCGATTACGACAAAAATGCAAATGACAATCGCGCAGAATTGTAAACAAAGGTTGAAATTTTCCTTACAAATCACTTAATTTCCGGTTTTTTCCTTCTTCGGGCCGAGGAATTCGCGCAGCATGGAGCCTTCCGGCACAAGCTCGGGATCCACCGGCTCAAAGCGCATCAGGCGGGCATCCAGATCGCGTGCCTTGCGGTAATACGGGCTGTCTTCCGGAATGGCGCGCAGAAGCGGAATCACCGAAGAGCGCAGCACGCACGGCTCATAAATATGAATCGAGTTGACCGTATAATCCGCCGAAAGCCGGTACGGACGGATATACTTATCCTCTCCCCGCTCGACGTTTTCCCACATGGAAAGCGTGCGCTCCGCCGAAGTATTGCGGAACTGCACATCCCGTGCAATCCGCCGGACAAGCCGGATATCCATCGGCGAAATCACCTCGCCGTTCGCGTCCTTGATCTGCTGCTTGACGCTGACATACAGCTTGATCGCGCTGCCGGCGGGCAGGTTTTTGGTGAAAACGGGGTTCAGCGCATGAATGCCCTCCATAATCACAAAGCCGTTGCCGCGCAGATCCAGCTCACGGACGTTGAGCCGCCGCTGCCCGGTTACAAAGTCGTAGGCGGGCAGCATGCATGTGCCATCTTCGATGACGGAAGCCAGACAGTGCTGAACGAGCGCGACGTCAAGCGCATGGACGGTTTCATAATCCTTTGCCCCGTCCGGCAGTGTCGGCGTCTGTTCGGTGCCGAGGTAGAAATCGTCCATAGAGACAATTGCCGCCTTCAGGCCGACCTCGAGCAAAGCCTCTCGGAGCAGATGGGCCGTCGTCGTTTTGCCGCTTGAGGACGGGCCGGCCAGCATGCAGATTTTGGCCGTCTGATAATGCGTGACGATATTGTGCGCAACGGTGCGCAGATATTCGCGGTAGGAATCCTCAACCTCGTCAATCATAACCTGCGGGCATGCAAGCGCCGCATCGTTGATCTGCTCGAGATGATTGATATATTTAATGTATCCGCTTGCGAAATTGCTCATACTGCCTGCCGATGCCTTCCTTTCTTTCCAGAATCTCCCCATAGCGGCTGATATACTCATATGAGTATTTGAAGTTAAAAATGCGTGTCAGATCCTCCGAATACGGATCCTTGAGCTTTGTGACGCCGCCCGCGCCGCAGGCCAGCACCGTCTCGGTTTCATCCATGGTGAAAATATTATAGGCGCAGACAAATCCGGGCTTTGCCCAGCCCGTATTTTCGAGATTGCCCGCCATGCGGCTCTGGCGATAGAGATAATACGGCTCAAAGCCGCATTCCGTCAGCCGCTTTTCGGCATACGCCATCATCCGGTCGGCCAGCGCCGCGTCCGCATGCGCCCGGTTCACTTCGCCGCTCTGGGTGATGCGCGAGGACCGCTTGAGCGCGAGCGAATGCACCGTAACATTCTCGGGGTCCAGCGCGAGCACCTTCTCAATCGTATCGCGGAAACTTTCAAACGTATCGCCCGGCAGGCCGACAATCAGATCCATATTGATATTCGTAAAGCCCACTTCCCGCGCAAGCCAGAACGCCTCCACCGTCTGCTGCGCCGTGTGCCGCCGCCCGATATTCTCGAGGACGTTATCCTGCAGCGTCTGCGGATTGATGCTGATGCGCGTCACACCGCCCGAAAGCAGCGCCCCGAGCTTTTCCCGGTCAATCGTATCGGGCCGGCCGGCCTCAACCGTAAACTCCGTGCACTGCGAAAGGTCAAAGGACGCGCGCACAGTCCGGATCAGCGACGCAAGCTGTTCGGCCGAAAAGGTCGTCGGCGTGCCGCCGCCGACATAAACCGAACGCAGCGTAAGCCCCAGCGCTTTTGCCGTCTCCGCAGTGGCCTCCACCTCGCGCAGAAGCAGCGCATGGTATTCGGGAATCTGCTTTCTGGTTTTCTCCACGCTCTGCGAAACAAACGAGCAGTATGCGCAGCGCGTCGGGCAGAACGGCACGGAGATATAGAGCGAATAATCATTTTCATGTACATCCGCCGTCACGGGCGTCTGCGCATGAAGCGTCCGCGCCGCAAGCGCCGCTTTTTCCTCCGAAACGAAATACTTTTCGCGGAACAGGCGGCCGGCCTCCGCTTCTCCGTACCGCCCGGTAAGCTGGCGCAGCAGCTTGATCGGATGAATGCCGGTCAGCATTCCCCAGCGCGGCGTCTTGCCCGTATGGCTGCTGAGCGCTTCAAACAGCAGGGACATCAGACCGTATTCGTCCTCTGCGGCTCTCTCCGCCATGCGCGCGGTTTCGCCGTCCTCGTCTTTGACGCGCACGATATACCGTCCGTCCCGGATGGCGGTATACACCGTGCGCGGCTGCGGTACCCCGGCTTCAGCCGGATCATGCAGCGTTACGACCTTGTCAAACGGGAAAAAGACGCGGCAGAGATTCTCCGCCTCGTAGTGATAGGGATGATCGATCACAAAAAGATACATAGTACAGTCCTTAACAATGAATTACAGATACGGATTGCTCCGCTTTTCAGACAGCAGCGTTGTCACAGGCCCGTGCCCGCCGCAGATATCCGGATTGCCCGGCAGTGCGGTAAGCTTCTGCAGCGACGCCATGAGCTGCGATTCGTTTCCGGTGGGCATATCGTACCGGCCGATCGAATAGCCCATCAGCGTATCGCCGGTGAAAACGGCCTGCGGCGTAATATAGCAGCAGCCGCCCGCCGTGTGGCCGGGCGTATGCAGCACCGTTACCGGAATCGAGCCGACCGTGAACATTTCTCCGTCCCGGAAAAGGCGGTCCACCGTGCAGGCCATCGGTCTCTGCAGCATGATGAGCGAGCCGTTGAGCTGCGGATCGGCAGCAAGCGCCGCTTCCGCTTCAAACGATGCGATCGGCGCGCCGGTTGCCGCACGCAGGCGGTCCGCGCCGCCGATATGGTCGAAATGGCCGTGCGTCAGAAGAATCAGCCGCACCTGCAGGCCCTTCAGCGCCGCGGTCAGCCGATCGCTTTCAAAGCCGGGATCAATCACCGCGGCGTCGTTCGTCTCCTCATCCGCGAGCACATAGCAGTTTTCGGCGAGCGGGCCGCCGGTTATACAGGTATAGCGCATAAACAACCTCCGTCTCAGCTTCTGTCAATGGAAATAACGCCCTTGACCCTCATCAGGCGGTCAATCACCGTCTGCAGATGCGAAAGGCCGTTGATGGTGATGGTGGCCGAAATCACGGCGTTCTCGGTATTCTTGATCTCGCGGGAATTCAGCGAGTGGATGAAGATGTGCATGTTGAAAAGCTGCTGGGTTACGTCCGCCAGCAGACCGGAACGATCCGCCGCAACAATATGCAGCGTCGATTTGAATTCTTCCTTGACCTCACCGGCCCAATATGCGCGGACCCAGCGCTCCGGCTCCGGACATACGGAAAAATCCTTCGGCACATTGGAACAGCTCCGCTTATGGATGGAAACGCCGAAGCCGCGCGTGATAAAGCCGATGATATCGTCGCCCGGCAGCGGGTTGCAGCAGCGGGAGAACTTGATGAGGCAGTTGTCCATGCCCTCAACCAGCACGCCGCCCGCAGCTTTTTTATTCGCGGTCTGCGGCGTCTGCTGCTGAGAAATATCCACATGCTGCTCCGCAGGCTTCTGCGTTTTCTGGTATTCCTCCTTGACGCGCGGCATGATCTTCCAGAGCTGAATGCCGCCGTATCCGATGGCGGCGTAGAAATCATCCGGCGTCGTACAGCTGTGGCGGCGGCCTGCGCTGTCCAGCATAAACTGCATCAGGTCATCGCTCATCGCAATGCCGTTGCGCTTGAATTCGCGTTCCAGCTCCGCCTTGCCCTCCACAATATTCTCGTCGCGCTTCTCCTTCTTGAACCACGCGCGGATTTTGTTGCGCGCTTCGCTCGTGCGGACAAGCGAAAGCCAGTCGCGGTTCGGTCCGCGGCCCGCCTCCTTGGTCGTCAGGATTTCAATGATTTCGCCGGTCTTGACCTTGTAATCCAGCGGTACGATTTTCTGGTCGACCTTCGCGCCGATCATGCGGTTGCCGACAGCCGAATGGATTGCATAGGCGAAATCGATGACCGTGGAACCCATCGGCAGGTTGATCACGTCGCCCTTGGGGGTAAAGACGAACACCTCGTCGGCGAAC
>JBJEOO010000166.1:0-2400 GCA_051880755.1 Hominenteromicrobium sp. | reverse complement strand
AAATACTTTCCTGCGACGAGTATATGAAACTGATTTCAAACGTGCGTCTCGGTCTTGCCGAAGGCATACTGAGCGGTACATCCATAGCGGATATCAACGCTCTGACCGCCGCCGTTCAGCCGGCGACCATGATCGCCGAACACGGCAGCAATCTGCCGCCGGCGCAGCGGGATATGCTTCGTGCAGACCGGGTCCGCGCAGCACTGAGCAATCTGCAGTAAAGACGAAGCGGCCAAACGGGCCGCTCCGGTTGAAAGGAAGGATATTTATGTATCGTTTTACAGGTTTTACAGAAAAGGCAAACAATGCGATGAATCTCGCAATTTCCGCAGCGCAGGATATGGGCCACAATTATATCGGCAGCGAGCATGTGCTTTACGGTCTGGTGGCCGAAGGCAGCGGCGTCGCGTTCAATGTGCTGAATAAGCTTGGTGTAACGGCGGACGCCTATGAAAAGCTGATGCGGGAAAAGATCGGCACATCTGCGCCGACAACCCTGACAACGGCTTACTTTACGCCGCGCACTAAGCGCATCCTGCAGATGGCGAAGCTCGCCGCTTCAAAGCTCGGCAGCAATTATGTCGGGACGGAGCATCTGCTGATTGCGATTATCGAGGACGGCGAAAGCTTTGCGATGCGGTTTCTCCAGATGCTCGGCGTAGATCCGCAGCGCGTCGTCAATGAGCTTTCGGCGGCGCTTTCTGAGGGATATGCGGTTGATAAGCAGTCCGGTATGCCGTATCCGAATGCGGAACAGGGCGAAAAAGAAGGCGGAAGCGCACTGGAGAAATACGGCCGCGATCTGACCAAAATGGCGGCCGACGGAAAAATTGATCCGGTTATCGGCCGCCATACGGAAATTGAGCGCGTGATCCAGATTCTCTCCCGCCGTACGAAAAACAACCCGGTACTGGTCGGCGAGCCGGGCGTCGGCAAGACGGCCGTCGCAGAAGGCCTTGCGCTGAAAATTCACGAGGGCGAGGTTCCGGAGCTTCTGAAGGGCAAGCGCCTGGTTTCACTCGATCTGACCAGCATGGTCGCCGGGTCCAAATACCGCGGCGATTTTGAGGAACGCATCAAGGCGGCCATTGATGAAGTAAAGAAGGACGGCAACGTGATTCTCTTCATTGATGAGCTGCATACCATCATCGGCGCCGGTTCTGCCGAAGGCTCAACAGACGCGGCAAATATCCTCAAGCCGGCACTGGCACGCGGTGATTTTCAGGTGATCGGCGCAACAACCACCAATGAATACCGAAAGTACATTGAAAAAGATGCCGCACTGGAGCGCCGCTTCCAGCCGGTTTCCGTCGGCGAGCCGAGTGAGGAAGAAGCCATCCAGATTCTGCAGGGATTGAAGGACCGCTATGAAGCGCACCATAAGGTGCAGATTACGGACGAAGCGATTGAAAGCGCCGTACGCCTTTCCTCCCGTTATATCGCGGACCGGTTCCTGCCGGATAAGGCCATCGACCTTGTCGATGAAGCCGCCTCCCGTGTAAGGTTGAGAACCTTTACAGCTCCGGAGGACCTTCAGGAGGTCGAAAAGCGGATTAAGGAAGTGGAAATCGATAAGGCCGCTGCCGTAAACGAACAGGATTTTGAGCGTGCGGCAGAGCTTCGTGACAAACAGAAGGCTCTGACTGATGAACTTGAGCAGAAAAAGAATGCGTGGGCAGCGCAGAATGAACGCAGCAGCAGCGTGGTCAAGGCGGAGGACATCGCGGAGATCGTCGCCATGTGGACCGGCATCCCGGTTGTCCAGCTCACACAGGAGGAAAGCGAACGCCTTCTGAAACTCGAGGATACGCTGCACAAGCGTGTGGTTGGGCAGGACGAAGCCGTAACGGCGATTGCCAGAGCCATCCGCCGCGGCCGTGTCGGCCTGAAGGATAAGAACCGTCCGATCGGTTCGTTTATCTTCCTCGGCCCGACCGGCGTCGGCAAAACCGAGCTGTGCAAGGCGCTTGCCGAGGCGATGTTCGGCGATGAAAAAGCGATGATCCGTCTGGATATGTCCGAATATATGGAAAAGCACACCGTATCGCGTCTGGTCGGCTCTCCTCCGGGATATGTCGGCTTTGATGAGGGCGGTCAGCTGACCGAGGCCGTCCGCCGCAAGCCCTACTCCGTGGTGCTGTTCGATGAGATCGAAAAAGCGCATCCGGATGTGTTCAATATCCTGCTGCAGGTGCTGGACGACGGCCGCCTGACCGACGCACAG
Organism: Hominenteromicrobium sp.; assembly: GCA_051880755.1. GTDB lineage: Bacteria > Bacillota > Clostridia > Oscillospirales > Acutalibacteraceae > Hominenteromicrobium. Next base: position 176 of record JBJEOO010000166.1, on the reverse strand, counting down.
GGCAGAGTGGTGAGCTTCAAGAACACGGTCATCATCATGACGTCAAATATCGGCGCGCGCCTGATCACCGAAAAACAGCAGGAACGCCTCGGCTTCTCGACGGATGATGCTCCGAAGAGCACGGAAAACGGTGATTTTGAGCGCATCAAGGATCTCGTGATGGGCGAGCTTAAGAA
>JBJEOO010000165.1:0-2414 GCA_051880755.1 Hominenteromicrobium sp. | reverse complement strand
ACCTGCGGCAGCCTGATTGAAACGGTGCGCGGCGTCGGCTACAGAATCGCAGAGCAGAAGCCGGAGAAAACGGAACGGAAGGAGACGGAAACATGAAGAAAAAAATTATCCGGAGCATGTCCGTCATTGCACTGATCTCCATTGTGTTTTCCATGGTGCTTTCCGGCGTTGTGTCCTATTACGATACACTGGAGATCGTGAAAAAAACGACGGCCGTGCAGAGCGAATACATCAAAAACGGCCTGCTGGCCAGCGGAGAGGAATATCTTTCCCGTATCCGGTCGGTCGGTTATGACGCCGGCACGCAGTCCGTGCGCGTCACGCTGATCGGGGCGGACGGCACAGTGGCGTTTGACAGCGTGGCGGATGTCGCGGAGATGGAAAATCACAACGACCGTCCGGAGGTGCAGGCGGCCCGCGCCAACGGCGCCGGAGAGTCGATTCGCCTTTCCGATACGGTCAACGTACAGTCCTATAATTATGCCGTTCTGCTTGAGGACGGGCGCGTGCTGCGCCTTTCGGTCGGCATGAAAACGGTGTTCGGATCCATTGAGCGCATGATGCCTTGGATGATCCTGTGCGCGATTGCGGTGCTCTTTGTCGCGGTGCTCCTTTCCACATACCGCACGAAGCAGATCGTCGCACCGATCAACAGCATCGATCTGGATCATCCGATGGAGAATGACGCCTATGACGAGCTTGCGCCGCTTTTCCTGCGCCTTGAGCATCAGAACGAGACGATCCGGGAAAAGATGGAGGAGCTGAACCGGAAACAGAACGAGTTCACCGCCATTACGGAAAACATGCAGGAGGGCTTCATCGTCGTCGATTCCAAGGGCGATGTGCTCTCGTATAATACGAGCGCCGTGCGGCTGCTGGGCGTGCATGAGGGCGTCGGTCATCACCATGCGAGCGTGCTGACCTTCAACCGCAGTCTGGATTTCCGCAGTGCCGTCGATTCGGCGCTTGCGGGCACCGCCAGCGAGCGTGTGACGCGCATCGGCGCGCGCAGCTATAATCTGATTGCCAACCCGGTTATGGGTGAGAACGGCGTGCGCGGCGCGGTGATCGTCCTGCTGGATATCACTGAGAAGGAAGAAAGCGAGCGCATGCGCCGGGAGTTCACGGCGAATGTCTCGCACGAGCTGAAAACGCCGCTCACGTCGATCTCCGGCTATGCGGAAATCATCCGCAACGGTCTCGTCAAGAGCGAGGACATCCCGCGCTTTGCGGGCAATATCTACACGGAGACGCAGCGGCTGATCACACTGGTGGAGGACATCATCAAGCTTTCCCGGCTGGATGAGCGCGCGGTGGAGCTGGAACGTGCCGAAACGGATCTGCTTTCCGTCGCACGGGATGTGGCGGAGCGCCTGAAGGTTCAGGCAGACCGCAACCGGATCACCATCGGTGTGACCGGAACGCCCGCCAAGGTGATGGGTGTGCCGAATATCCTTGACGAGATGATTTTCAATCTCGCGGATAACGCGGTCAAATACAATAAGCCCGGCGGCACCGTGCAGATGACGGCCGGCGTTCAGGACGGGCATGCGTTCATCGAGGTCGCGGACAGCGGCATCGGCATTCCCGAAGGCGACCGGGAGCACGTCTTTGAACGCTTTTACCGCGTGGACAAGAGCCGCTCGAAGCAGATCGGCGGTACGGGCCTCGGTCTTTCCATCGTCAAGCACGGCGCGGCCTTCCACAATGCGCACGTCACGCTGCAGAGCGAGGTCGGGCGCGGCACCACGGTGCGCATTACCTTCTGAGTACAACACAGCACTTGCTTGTTCCTCATTACTTCCATTGGGCGGTACGGCGTTCGGCCGTGCCGCCTTTCCTTTTGTATGGACTTTTTCCCGCGCGCCTGCTATAATAATTCAAAATGTTGTTTGCAAAGGATGGCGTTTATGATCGATTTTCTGAAGCAGGCGGCGCGCGTTGTGCCGTCGCAGCGTCAGCTCGACTGGTTTGAAACGGAGCGCTACGCGTTTATTCATTTCGGCGTCAATACGTTTACGGACCGTGAGTGGGGAGACGGTACGGAGGATGAAAAGCTGTTCAACCCGACGAGGCTCGACTGCGACCAGTGGGTGGCGGCGATCAAGGCCGCCGGGCTTCGCGGCATGATTCTGACGGCAAAGCATCACGACGGCTTCTGCCTTTGGCCGAGCCGATATACGGAGCACAGCGTGAAAAACAGCCCGTTTCAGGGGGATGTCGTGCACGAGGCGGCCGAGGCCTGCCGGCGCGGCGGCATCAAATTCGGCTTTTACCTCTCCCCGTGGGACCGCAATTCCAAGCTTTACGGTACGCCGGCGTACAACGATTATTTCTGCAGTCAGCTCACGGAGCTGCTGACCGGCTACGGCGATATTTTCTGCGTGTGGTTTGACAACGCGTGCGGCGAAGGA
>JBJEOO010000164.1:0-2416 GCA_051880755.1 Hominenteromicrobium sp. | reverse complement strand
AGAGCGACCGGCTTGTAAAATATTTGCGGCACAAGGTTCCGCGCGCTTTCCGCTTTGGAGGGTGCGGAACCTTTTTGCTCGGTATCACGCGGCGGTTCAGGCGCAGGACATACGGAACCTGAACGCTGCCACGCAGGCAGGGAAGAGAGGCGCGCATACAGGCAGGCGGGTTCGCGCCGTCGGCGCGTTGTGCCGGGGAAGGCGGAGTTTCACTCGTCGTGTTGTTGCTTTTTGAGCGGATTTATTGTATAATAAAATATAAGTCTGTCGCGGTCAGCCGCTTTTTTCGGCTGGCGCAAGGGCAAGCTTGAGAAAGAGCGGTGTTCTTTCCGCAGTGTACGGACAGAATAAAACCCTGCGGTTTTAGGTCTGCTGCCGAAGCAGGTGTATCGGCTGCGGCTGAAAACAGGAAGGCTTTCTGAAAGATTTGGTTGTGTGAGGTAGACAGAAATGTATCGGAAATATTTTAAGCGCTGGCTGGGCGCGGTTTTGGCCTTGATCGGGATTGTTTGTCTTTCCTGGCTGTTTGTTTTAATCAGCATTGCGATTGTTCTGGATGACCCGGGCGCCGTTTTCTTCCGGCAGGAACGCATCGGCATCCATAAAAAGCATTTCAAGATTCTGAAGTTCCGCACGATGAAAATGAATACGCCGCACGATGTGCCGACGCATCTTCTGGAAAATCCGGAAGCGTACATAACCCGTGTGGGAAAATTCCTGCGGAAAACTTCGCTGGATGAGCTGCCACAGCTTTTCAATGTCTTAAAAGGCGATATGCATATTGTTGCGCCGAGGCCGATGATTCCCGCTCAGACGGATCTGCTGGCGGAGAGAGACAAGTATGGCGCGAACGATATCCGCCCCGGCCTGACCGGATGGGCGCAGATTCATGGGCGGGATGAACTTGAAATTGAAGAGAAAGCCAGACTGGACGGATATTATGTGGCGCATCTGTCTCTGTGGATGGATATCAAAATTTTCTTCGGCACATTCATCGCCGTTATCCGCAGCGACGGTGTTGTTGAGGGCGGGACAGGAACCATCCACAGTACGGAAAAAATGAAAAAGAAAGTTCTGATCATCACAAACCACTCATACATGCTCTGGCAGTTCCGGAGAGAATTGATTGCGGAACTGATGAAGGAGCATGAAGTGGTGCTGAGCATGCCCTTTGTTGGCCATGAGGATGATTTCAAAGCCATGAACCTCCGCTGTATCGAAACGGATGTGGATCGCAGAGGCATCAATCCGGTTGTCGATCTGAAGCTCATGCGCACATACAAGAAGATGCTGAAAGCCGAAAAGCCGGATCTTGTAATTACCTATTCCATCAAGCCGAATATTTATGCCGGCCTGATGTGCCGCAGGCTGAAAATACCGTATTGCGTGAATGTGCAGGGGCTTGGAACTGCCTTTCAGAAAACCGGTCTGGCCTGGTTTGTGACATTGCTGTACAAAATGGCGCTCAGGAAGGTGCAGACGGCTTTTTTTGAGAATGAGGAGAATGCCGCTGAGTTTCGGAAACGCAGGATTACGCCCGCTGAAAAGCAGACGGTTCTTCATGGGGCGGGCATCAATCTGGCGCATTACTCGCTGCAGACCTACCCGGAAAACGACAAGATGCATTTCCTTTATCTTGGACGTATTATGCGGGAAAAGGGCATGGATGAGCTGTTTGCCGCGTCAAGGCGGCTGTATGCGGAAAACCGGAGGTTTGTTCTGGACCTTGTCGGCTTCTTTGAAGATGCGTACAGGGAACAGATGGAGCAGCTGGCGAAAGACGGAATTGCCGTTTTCCACGGCTTTCAGGAAGATCCCCGGCCGTTCTATGCGAACGCGGACTGCGTGGTGATGCCCAGCTATCACGAGGGCATGAGCAACGTGCTGCTGGAAGCGGCGGCAGTCGGCAGACCGCTGATCACCAGCGATATTCCCGGCTGCAGAGAGGCCGTGGATGCGGGGAAAACGGGATTTCTGGTCAAGGCACGCAGCGAGGATGAATTATATGAAGCCATGAAGAAAATGCTTGCCATGGATGCCGGCCGGCGGAAAGCAATGGGCCTTGCCGGTCACCGGAAGATGGAAAAGGAATTCCGCAAGGAGACCATCGTTGCGGAAACCATTCAAGCACTGAAATTGTAATTGTACGGGCTTACCAAATGCGGTAAGCTTTGGAATGTCGGAAAAGGTGAAGGCCTATGGCGATTAAGGCAGTTTTCCAATGGATTTATGCGCTGGATTTTCATACGGTGCTGATTTTTCTTGCATTGTTTACGGTCTTGTTTTGTTTATTGCATCTGAAGCTTCATGCATATAGGTTTTGGAAATTTACGGCAGGAGCTGCCCTGTTGGTGTGGGCTGGAGTTGTTGTGCTGCAGACCGTTATACAGCGTGAACATACCGTGTTTTCAGAGCC
>JBJEOO010000163.1:0-2427 GCA_051880755.1 Hominenteromicrobium sp. | reverse complement strand
GGGGTTCGGAATCCTGTTCGCCTCGTTCCCGATCTCCTCGGTTTCGAGATCGCTGCGCAGGAGTGTCGCATCGTGGTGGTGCTTATACAGGTCAAAAACGTGATACGTCGGCGTGAGCACCATCTTTTCCCCTTCGGTCAGGATAACAGCCTGCAGGACGTTGACAAGCTGCGCGATGTTGGCCATCACAACACGGTCGCTGTGCGCATTGAAGATATTCAGCGTAGCCGCCGCAACCATGGCGTCGCGCATGGTATTCTGCTGATACAGGAAACCGGGATTCGTTCCGGGTTCCACATCGTACCATGTTCCCCATTCGTCCACAATCAGCCCGACCTTATGCTCGGGATCGTACCGGTTCATGATTTCGAGATGCTTCGTGATCAGCTCCTCCATATACAGCGCTTTTTTCAGCGTCTCATAATACTCGGTACGGCTGAAATCCGTTGCAGAGCCCTTCTTCTCCCATGTACCCGGCAGCGTGTAATAATGCAGACTCAGACCGTTCATGTATTTTCCCGCGATGCGCATGACCTCCTCCGTCCATGCGTAGTCGTCCGTATTCGGGCCGCAGGCAATGCGGAACACACGGTTCTCGCCATAATCGCGGACATAGGTCTGGAAACGGCGGTAGAGATCCGCGTAATAGGACGGGCGCATGTTGCCGCCGCAGCCCCAGTTTTCGTTGCCGACGCCGAAATACTTGACTCTCCACGGCTCGGGATGGCCGTTCTCCGCGCGCTGCGCCGCCATCGGCGAAATGCCGTCGAACGTCATATATTCCATCCATTCGCTCATTTCCTGCACCGTTCCGGAGCCGACATTTCCGTTGATATACGGCTCGCAGCCGATCTGGCGGCACAGCTCGAGGAATTCGTGCGTGCCGAAAGCATTATCCTCTACCACGCCGCCCCAGTGGGTATTGACCATCTTCTTGCGGCTTTCCTTCGGCCCGATGCCGTCCTTCCAGTGGTATTCATCGGCAAAGCAGCCGCCCGGCCAGCGCAGCACCGGCAGCCGGATGGCCTTCAGCGCCTCCACCACATCGATTCGCATGCCGTTGACATTCGGAATCGCGCTGCCTTCCCCGACATAAACGCCGTTGTAAATGCAGCGGCCGAGATGCTCGGAAAAGTTTCCGTACAGACTGCGGCTGATTCTGCTTTTCTTTTCTTCGGTATGAATCGTCAGCTTGCTCATTGATCTTCCTCCAAAAGCGGTATACTCGTGTACTTATTATAGCATCAACACGAGAATTTACAAGATATGTACGTACCATTTTGTTTTTTCTCCAAAAATATGCGCAAATATTTACTTTTCCGCCGATTTCTGCTATAATTTCATTTGCAACTATTTGGAATTTTGAAAGGTGTGGGCATGCATCCATGACAAAGGCAGAATTCAAAACATATCTCGGCGACAAGGCATTTTACCGGAAGGTTGCCGCAATCGCCATTCCGATCTCGCTGCAGAGCCTGATCACCATCGGTGTCAACATGATGGACACGATCATGCTCGGCAAGCTCGGCGAAGTGGCCATCTCCGCTTCAAGCCTTGCCAATCAATTCATTACGCTGTTCCAGATCTGCTGTATGGGTATGGGCATGGGCGCGTCGGTGCTGACCTCCCGTTTCTGGGGCATGCAGAATATCCCTTCGCTCAAAAAATCCGTGACGATCATGTACCGGCTCTGCTTTTTCATCGGACTGGGCTTTACGCTGGCGACGATCTTCGCGCCCGGCGCGCTGATGCGGATCTACACAAGCGACGCGGACGTGATCCGGGAGGGTATCGGCTATTTCCGCTGGAGCATCCCCTGCTATTGGCTGCTCGGCTTTTCGCTGACAACCACCATTGTGCTGCGCAGCATCGGTCAGGTCCGCATTCCGCTCGTCTGCTCCATCATCGCCTTCTTCATCAACATCGGCGCGAATTGGATTTTTATTTTCGGACATTTCGGCGCCCCGGCCATGGGTGTGCAGGGTGCGGCGCTCGGCACGCTGATTTCCAGAATCTTTGAATTCAGCTTCATCTGCGGGTATTTCCTGTTTGTGGAAAAGAAGGTCCGCTACCGCATCCAGAATGTTCTCATGAAATGCGGCGATCTGGTCGGCGAGTATATGCGCATCAGCATCCCGGTGCTCATCAGCGACACGCTGCTCGGCCTCGGCAACAATGCCGTTGCGATGGTGATCGGCCGGCTCGGCGCAAACTTTGTCTCCGCAAACGCGATCACAACGGTTACGATGCAGCTTTCCACGGTGTTCATCCAAGGTATGTCGAACGCGAGCGCGATCATCACCGGACACACGCTTGGGGAGGGTCAGGTGGAGCGCGCGCAGAAGCAGGGCTATACCTTTCTCGGCCTCGGCGCGGTCATCGGTCTTTTGGGCGGCGTGCTGATTGCCGCGATCAGCGACCTCGTCA
>JBJEOO010000162.1:0-10613 GCA_051880755.1 Hominenteromicrobium sp. | reverse complement strand
GAAGCGCCGCATCAAAAATAACCGGGCTTGGTTTTCCGGCCCCAACCAAAGAGCTGGCCGTAAAGGAAGTGAAATATTTCGCAATCCCTAATTGCTGCAGTGTATATTCGAGTGATGGAGAAGTGTCGCTGATCACGCCCATTTTATACCCGTGACTGTAAAAATACTCCAGAACCTCAACGGTTTCAGGAAACAAGACGCGATCTCCGTTACACCATAATGCACGGAATAACAGCGTGGCACGACGGTCCGTATCTGCCGTTACACCCTCTCCGATCAGTAAATATCTGTAAAACCGTTTGAAGAATTCCCGTTCATCATCCACCGTTTGATACCACGGCTTTCTGCCCTCACCGGCAAGCTCAAAAAGCCCCATCATTTTTTCATAAGATAACTCAAAGGGCTTTCCGCTCCATTCGCTGATCACGCGGTCGCGCCAATCCTCTTTTGTCTTATCAAAATAGGTAAGCGTGCCGTCACGGTCGAAAAAAACAGCTTTATACTTCATGAACGTCTCCATTACTTCTTATGCGGCGTTTATTTATTTCAGCTTCGCCGCAAGCGCGACCCAACCCTTTTCCTCGCGGCGGTCAATCAGCTCAAAGCGCTCCGCAAGGCAGGCGAGCACGTCGTCCTCGCGCGTGTCGATGATGCCGCTCATGATATAGACGGTGTCGGGCTTCATGAAGCGCGGCGCATCCTTGGTCAGCAGAATGACGATATCCGCGACGATATTCGCGACGACAATATCAAACTGCCCGGTAACCTTCTCCGCGAGATTGCCGCAGATACCGGTAAAGCGGTCGCCGACGCTGTTTGTCTCGGCGTTTGCCACTGCCGTTTTGATCGCGAGCGGATCGATATCGACGCCGACCGCGCTTTCCGCGCCGAGCAGAAGCCCCGCGACGGACAAAATGCCGCTGCCGCAGCCCATGTCGAGCAGCGTATCGCCCGGCTTCACATACTTTTCAAGCAGCTCCATGCACAGGCGCGTCGTCTCATGCGTACCCGTGCCGAACGCCAGACCCGGCTCGAGGTGCAGCACCACGCGGTCACCCGCGTCATATTCCTCCTCCCACATCGGGCGGACAAGCAGCCGCTCGCCGACCGGGATCGGCTTGAAATACTTCTTCCAGTTGTTGATCCAATCCTCTTCCGCGCAATTTGCGGAGGTGATTTCATTCCGGATGCCTTCCGCCGCAAAACGCTCCGTCAGGAAGGAAATCGCTTCGGCCGGGTTTTCCTCCGGACTGATATAGACGTGGATCACGCTCTTGGTGCGGTCTTTTTTCAGCAGCTCCTCATCAATGAGATCGATGTGCGCGATTTCCATCGCCTCTTCTTCTAAATGCGAATAGTCCTCAATATAAATGCCGTAGGGCACGACCATCTGCGCGATGTCGCCCGCCCGGTCCGTATCCTCTGCCCGGATCGTGACCGCAATCTCGGTCCAATCCGCGTTTACCTGTCCAAAATCCGTCAAATTTTCCACGCTCCCGTTTTTATCGTTTCAAATATATTGTGATTCATTATACAACGCAGCGGGTGAACTTTCAATAGGAGGCCCTATGACGAAACAGAAATTTCTGGCACAGGGATTGCTGCTGACCGCATTTTCCCTTTTTCTGTGTGTGACAAACATCGGCTACCGCGCCTATCTGTCCTCAAAAATCGGAGCCGAGGGCATGGTCCTTTACCAATGGATTTTTTCCGTATTTATGCTGGCGGTCACGCTTTCCACATCGGGCATCAGTCTGGCTGTGACGCGCATGGTCACGGCGGCGATTGCCGCAAACCGGCGCGAGACAATCCGCTCGGTTGTGACAAAATGCTTTCTGTTCTGCCTGACCGTAAGCTGCACCATCGCCGCGCTCCTGCTGATTTTCTCCGATTTTGCCGCTGAAATCATCCTCGGCAACGCCGGCGCGGCCTCCAGCCTGCGCATTCTCGCGCTCGGGCTGCCGTTCATGTCTCAGTGCACCTGCATGAAGGGGTACTTTCTCGCCGTGGATGAATCGCTTTCCACCTCCGTCAGCGATGCCGTGGAGCAGGTGCTGACGATTTTTTCGGCCGTTGCGCTGTTCTGGTATTTCGCGCCGCAGAGCATAGAAGCCGCGTGCTTTGCCGCGATGCTCGCTTCCACACTCGGCGAGGCGGTTTCATTCCTCACCGGATGGTCGGTATACCGGCGGAGCCTGCGCCGCAACACGCCTGAAAAGGCGGAGCCGGGGCACGGCGTCCTCCAAGGCATGTTTCATATCGCCGTGCCGTGTACGCTCTCCAGCGCCGCACGCAGCCTGCTTTCCACTGCCGAAAACCTGCTGATCCCACGCGAACTGAAGCGCTCCGGATTGGGCGCCTCCGATGCAATGGCCGCCTACGGGCTTCTGCAGGGCATGGCCATGCCGATGCTTTATTTTCCATCTTCGCTGCTTTCTTCCTTTGCGTCGCTTCTGATCCCGAAAATCGCGCGGGAATTTGAACAGAATCATCACCGCGCGGTGCGGCATATCACGGAACGTGCGGTCGGCGCGGCACTGCAATTCGGCGTGTTCTGCGCCGGCATCTTTTTCGTGTTCGGCACAGACTGGGGTGCGGCTTTTTACCGGAGCGAACCGGCCGGCGGCTACCTCAGAATTCTTGCTCCGCTCGTGCCGCTTCTGTATCTCGACGTCGTGGTAGACAGTCTCCTGAAGGGGTTGGATGAGCAGTTCAACTCCATGAAATACAATTTCACGGATTCGCTGATCCGTGTGGTGCTGATTCTGCTTCTGATGCGTTTTTCCGGAATGCGCGCCTACATCGGCATCCTCTTTTTCTCCTCGATTTTCAATGCAATGATGAGCGTGCGCAGACTTCTGAAGGTGGCTGACGTGCGCATCCGCGTTCTGCGGCGCGCGGTACTGCCTGCCGTTTTTGCGGTGCTTGCCGCCGTGCTGACACGCCTTCTGCTCGCGGATATGCTGATTTCCGGCATTCCGCTCGTACTGCTCGAGGCCGCCCTCAGCGCCGTATTCTATCTTTCCATGCTCACGCTGTTTGAAGCGGGCTGCGAAAAGCTGGGGAAAGCAAAAAATCCGGCCGCCTCCGAGGAGACAGCCGGATAAATCGCCATGCTTTGCAGAATCAGCCCTTGACCGCGCCGAGCGTGATGCCGGAAACGAAGTACTTCTGCAGGAACGGATACACAATCAGCATCGGGATCATCGCAATGAACACCTTCGCGGCTTCAAGCGCCTTGTTGGAGTTCTGCGCGAGCTGCTGATACTGCTCCGTTGTCAGCGTAACGCCGACCGGAATCTGTACCGTAATCTGACGGATATAGGTCTGCAGCGGATAGTTCGATTCCTTGTTCATCAGAACGAGGCCCTGGAAGTATTCATTCCAGTAGTTGACCGATGTGAACAGGATGACCGTCGCGATAACCGGGACGGAACACGGTACAACGATCTGCCAAAGGATACGCCACGGACCCGCACCGTCAACCAGTGCAGCCTCCTCGATATCAGCCGGCAGATTGCGGAAGAAGTTCATCAGAAGCAGAACATTGAACACCGGAACGGAACCGGCAAAGACCAGCGCCCAGAAATTATCGAGCAGGCCATACTGCTTGACCGTGATGAACCACGGGATTGTACCGCCGTTGAACAGCATGCAGAACACGAGGATCCACATGAGGATGGTTCTCGGCTTGTACACTCTCGAGCTTTTGGAAAGCGGATAGGCCATCATGATGATGACCACCATGGTCCAAATTGTACCGATTATGACACGGGCCACGGAAATCAGGAAGGAATTCCAGAACGCGTCATCGCCCATGATCAACTGATAAGACTTGAAGTTGAAGCCGATCGGATACAGCGTAACAAGACCGCCGTCAGCCGCCAGCTTGCTGGACAGGGATACGCAAAGCTCATACCACAGCGGATACAGGCAGCTGATTGCCAGAATCGTGAGGATGATATAGTTTATGACTTTGAATAATCTTGAACCAAAGGTTTTGGTTTCAACCATAAATCAATCTCTCCTCTCTTAGAAAATGGTGTAATCCGCAAACTTGTAAGCCAGTGCGTACGAGGTGACAATCAGCAGGAAGCTGACCACGGACTTGAACAGACCAGCCGCCGTGGAAAGCGAGAACTGGAGCTTAACGATACCGAGTCTGTATACATAGGTATCGATGATGTCCGCCGTCTCAATAACAAGCTGATTGTACATATTGAAGACCTGGTCAAAGCCCGCGTTCAGGACATTGCCCATTGCAAGCGTTGCCAGCAGAACGACTGTGGGAACCAGACCCGGCAGCGTAATGTGCCAGGTGGACTGCCAGCGGTTTGCACCGTCGATTGCAGCCGCTTCATACAGGCTCAGGTCAATGCCGGTGAGCGCTGCAAGGTAAATAACGGCGTTATAGCCGAATTCCTTCCAGACATCGGTACCGACCAAGAGGCCCTGGAAAGTGGAAGGCTCCGTCATCGGCATGACCGGCTCCATACCCAGCAGGCCGAGAATATAATTCAGGATGCCCTTTGTGCCGAGCATGTTGGTGATGATGTTGCCGAGCAGAACCCAGGAAATGAAGTGCGGAAGATATACAATGGTCTGCACGCTCTTCTTGAACTTCATGTTCTGAATTTCGTTGAGCAGCAGAGCAAAGATCATCGGAATGATGATATTCAGGATAAGCTTGGAAACAGCGATGATAACCGTGTTCCACAGCGCGCGCTTAGCGTCCGGAATGGTCCAAAGGAACTCAAAATTCTCGAAGCCGACCCAATCAGAACCGAACCAGCCCTTGCTGGGGTTGAAGTTCTGGAAGGCCATGACGATACCGACCATCGGAACAATTGAGAACAGGAACAGCCAGATGTAGCCGGGCAGGCACATCAGCGAATAATGGAACCAAGTGGGAAGCCCCTTCCTGACTTTTGATTTCTCCAAAGCGGATTCCTCCTTGTCGTGGTTTTTGTAAATGAACGAGGGCGTTGGGCTTGGTGCCCCAACGCCCTCGCTGTCAGGTGATAACTATGTCCTGTGTTTACAATCAGCCTGCGAGGAACTCTTCAACGATCTCAAGGATCTTGTCGCCGCCCTGTGCATGCCAGTCAGCGCAGAACTGATCCCAATCGTCAATGCTCTTCTTGCCGGTGATCATCTGGAGAATGGTCTGATCCTCAAGGTCAGAAACCTGAGTCCAGTACTGATCCATGCCGTCGAGCGTGTAGTAAACCTCAGAGTAAATCTTGTTGTCCGGCTCAATCGTCGCATACGGACGGTCGCCGACCAGAATTGCATAGAAGCGGTTGAACTGACCGTTGTTGGTCATAACGTCGCAATCCGTAACATGCAGGGTCTGGGATGCATCATAATCCTCAGAGATAACCTCGGACAGGGTAGCTGCGTCGTTCGCCATGTTCTTATAGAGCGTGGTGTACTTGGAGCCGCCGATCTGATAATCGTCCGGCGTGGACTCGCCCTTGAGAATGCTCATCAGAGCGTTGTACTCGTATTCGCACTCGTCAGCCGCCGCGATAACGTTACGCTGCGGATACCAGCCGATAGCAACGGAAGTATCGAAGATGGACTCGTCGCGGACAAGGATGTTGTTCGCAACAACAGCCGCCTCGAGCTGCTCCTCGGTGCAGTCCTTGGAGAGCATGGTGTAGGTTGTGCCGACGTCCTTCATGTGGATGTTCCACTCGCCGTCGTCTGTGTACAGCGGATAAGCCTGCCAGTCAGCATTCGGATCGTTCTTGAAGGAGTCGCCGTTGCCGTAGCCAAGAGACCACCACGGACCCATGAAGATACCGCAGGTGCCGGTCTTAACGCCGTTTGCGTTATCGCCGTTTGTTGTAACGCCGATTTCCGGATTGATGAGGCCCTGTGCATACCAGTCAGCCAGCTCTGTGACCGCAGCCTTCATCTCTTCGGTTGTTGTGCCCCAATAGATGTCGCCGTTCTCGTCCTTCAGGAAGTAGCCCGGTGTTGCGTTGAACGACTGATACAGTGCGTCAAAGCCGTAGCCGTTGTTGGAGGAGTTCAGGAAGTTGGAGTATGTTCTGCCGCCGTTGTCGATACCAGCGATTGCATAGTCCGGGCTGTAGCCGGCATCCATGAACGCCTTGGCAGCTGCTTCAAGCTCGTCATGGGTCTTCGGAACATCGATGTTGAGTTCGTCGAGCCAATCCTGACGGATGAAGTAAATGTAAACGCCGTCTGTGTCAACCGTGATGTTCGGCAGAGCGCAGAAAACGCCGTCGACGGTGCAGTTGCTGATTGCGCGGTAATCGCCGTCCGTACCGGTGGTCTCGACGATTTCCTTAACCTGCTTGGAGTCGTAGCCGTTGAATGCCGGCCAGAGATCCGCGAGGAGGTCAGCGCGCGCAGCCTGAACGAGATAGTTTCTGTTCGGCGCGATTACGCTGTTCGGCAGGGAAGCCGAAGCGATAGCCAGAGAGAGCTTCTGCTGGAAGTCGGAGGAGTTGCCCGCCGTCCACTCGCAGACATACTTGATGTTATAGTTCTCTTCGAGGTATCTGGTGTACTGGTTGTTGTCGACTGCATCGCCCTCAGGCAGTGTGGTGTCGACCGGGTCGACCTGCTGGCCGAATGTGATTTCGACCACATTGTCGAACTTCTTGAACGCGCGGTCATCGGTCTCGCCCGGAGCTGCGTCGTCCTCATGGTCAGCTGCCGGAATCCATGCGCCGGATGCGTCAACTGCGGTGCCTTCGTCAGTGTCGCCTGCTTCGCCGGCATCCTCAGAGGTCTCCGCTGCGGAGCTCTCTGTCTTGGAGGATTCTTCCGCTGTGGAAGAACTGCCGCCGTTGCCGCAAGCCGCCAGACTGACGGTCATTGCCAGCGCGAGGAGCGCTGCAATAATCTTCTTGCTCATTTTATTTTCCCCCTTAAAATATTCATGCGCGCAGAAGCACGCAAATTTGCCAACAAGTTTCCTTGTATTCTGGAAATACAGAATACACAAAGAGAAGGCCTTCTCTTTGCGGCACTTGTATCGGATGGCTATATCTTAACACATTATTCATGATTTGTAAAGACCCATTTTAGTATTTTCCCCAAAACCTTTGCGTAAATTTCGGCTAAAGAAGATACATTGTACAAAATGAGTTGTATTGTAATGTGGAACGGCTTCCACAATACAAGTTGTTCAGTTATTTTGCCTGAAATTCAACAATTCTGCTGTTTCCGGAATTTTCAGACAAAAAAACGGCGGGATTTCCCGCGCATTTCTGCACACGGAAAGTCCCGCCGCTGACCAATTTTTTCAAAGTGCTTTTTGATCGGAATACCGAAATTACACCCAGCGCAGATCCGTCATCTTCGGCTCAAAGACAACGACGGACTTGAGCATCTCGACGGCCTTGACCAGACCCTCGTTCTTGCTCATGAGGCTGTCCTCATGCTCGATGCTGATCGCGTAATCGTAGCCGACCATTCTCAGCGCGCTGATGATATCCTTCCAGTAAAGCGCATCGTTGCCGTAGCCCACGCTGCGGAAGATCCAGGAGCGGTTGATTTCGTCCGCATAGCTCTTCGTGTCGAGCACGCCGTTCTTCGCGGTGTTCGCCTTGTCGATGCGCGTATCCTTCGCATGTACATGGAAGATCGCGTCGCCCATCTCGCGGATGACCGTAACCGGGTCCATACCCTGCCAGATGAGGTGGGACGGGTCGAAGTTCGCGCCGATTTCCGGGCCGACCGCCTCGCGCAGCTTCATGAGGGTCTGCGTGTTGTATACACAGAAGCCCGGATGCAGCTCCAGCGCGATTTTGTTGACGCCGTGTGCCTTTGCAAATTCAACGAAACCCTTCCAGTAGTCAATGAGAACCTTCCACTGATACTTGAGGATCTCGCCGAAATCATTCGGCCACGGGCAGGTTACCCAGTTCGGATACTGAGAGGTCTCGCTGTCGCCGGGGCAGCCGGAGAAGCAGTTGATCTGATGGATGCCGTATTTCTCAGCCATGAGCACCGCGTCGTGCATCGCCTTATCGAACTCCGCCGCAATCTCCTTGTTCGGGTGAACCGGATTGCCATGGCAGGAGAACGCGCTGACCTCCATGTCATACTTCTCGATGAGCGCCTTCCACTCGTTGAACTTCTCGTCATCGTTCAGCAGAACATCGGGATCGCAGTGATCCTTGCCCGGATAGCCGCCGCAGCCGATCTCAACCATCTGGATGCCCAGAGACTTGAAGTACTTCAGCGCTTCCTCGAACGGCATTTCGCCGACGACGTTTGTGCATACGCCTAATTTCATCTTTGACACTCCTTAATAATGAAAATATAATGAATCCATATTTTCGGGGAAACCCCTGTATCATGTTTATTGTACAATATGTTTTCGCCGAAATCAACAGGAACTTGTGCTTTCCCCGCGCAAAATCGTGTCAAATCCCGTCTGAAAGGCTCTGGAAATCCGGGCGCATATCCGTTATAATAGAAAGCGAAGCTGTATAAAGGATGGTTCCCGCTATGTCTGAAAAAAGCGCTCCCAATTTCAAAAGCACCGTGTTTGCCTGCTACCGCGGCTACATCACGCAGGGTATTGTCAATAACCTTGCGCCGCTGTTTTTCGTCATTTTCCAAAACCGTTTTCACATCTCCTACGGGCTGATCTCCGCGCTGATTCTCTGCAATTTCGTCACGCAGGTCGTCACGGATGTGCTCGCCGTGCGCTATGTGGACCGCATGGGCTTCCGGCGCGCCGCCGTTGCCGCGCACGCCCTCGCCTTTATCGGCCTGATGCTGATGGGCATCCTGCCGAATGTTCTGCCCGTGCCGTACGTCGGCCTTGTGATCGCAACCATCGTCAACGGCGTTGGCGGCGGCCTGATCGAGGTCATCATCAGCCCGATCGTCGAATCCTGCCCGGGCGATGCCAAGGCCTCCGCCATGAGCCTGCTCCACTCGTTTTACTGCTGGGGACAGGTCGGCGTCGTGCTCATTACAACGCTGCTGCTGCGCGTCATCGGCGAAAGCTTCTGGTTTGTGATCCCGATGCTGTGGTCGTTTCTGCCATTCTATAACCTATTCTCGTTCCTCAAGGTGCCGCTGATGCCCACCGTCTCCGAGGACGAAAAAACGCCGCTCAAAACGCTGTTTGCCTCGAAAATCTTCCTCATCGCCATGCTGATTATGCTCTGCGCGGGTGCGAGCGAGCTTGCCATGTCCCAGTGGAGCTCTCTTTTCGCGGAGCGCGCGCTCGGCGTGACGAAGGTTGTCGGCGATCTGCTCGGCCCGTGCTTCTTTGCCGTGCTCATGGGCATCGGCCGCACGATCTACGGCGTGTGGGGCGAGAAGATCAACCTTTCCCGCGCGCTTATGCTCTGCGCCGCGCTCTGCATCCTGTGCTACCTCGGCGCTGGACTGTTTGAGAATCCGATTCTCTCCCTGCTCTCCTGCGCGCTGTGCGGCCTTTCCGTCAGCCTGATGTGGCCGGGCACCTTCTCCCTGACCGCTGCGGCGTACCCGAAGGGCGGCACCGCGATGTTCGGCGTGCTTGCCGTCATGGGCGATATCGGCTGCTCCGCCGGCCCGGCGCTGATGGGCGCGGTCAGCTCAGTCATCGCTTCCGGCTCGTACGCGCTGGAGTCCTCGTCGCTCACCGCCGACCAGCTCGGTCTGAAAGCCGGCATGCTGTTCAGCATGCTCTTCCCCGCGCTGATTCTGATCGGCGTCGCGCTGCTCAGCCGCTTCCGCCGCACCGAAAAATAACCGACGTCAAAGCCGGGCAGCTTCCGCCTGTGAAGCTGCCCGGCTTTTTCTGTATCTATTTATATCAGCCCTCGTACCACCGGTCGATGCTCTCGCGGATAATCTCCACATACCGGCGAACCTTGTTCATATCGTGGTTCACGGTGTACACATCGCGCTGCGTGATCTCCAGCTTACAGCCGCGCGCGGTTTTGATCGTCTTTTCGATGTGCGCGCGGAACGCGTCCTCGTCGAGGGTCGTGCCGACGCCGAGGAAATTCGGGCTTGGCTTGCGGTGGTAGATGATCCCCGAGCCGCGGAGCTGCTCCGCCATGTAATCCTCGTCGCACCACGGCGAAATCGAAACCTTTTTGAGATTCGGGAGCGTCCTGATGTCGTCCCAGAACGTGCTGACCGGCTCGCAGCAGCCGTAGCTCAGGCGACCGTACAGCTCTGCGATGCGCTTGTAGCAAGGGAAGATGAAGGTGCGGAACATTTCCGGCGAAATATTCACGGTTTCCTGACTGTCCAAAAAGCCCCACAGATCGGTTGTTTTCGCCGGTCCGGGCTTTTCCTCTTCCTCATAGAAGCAGAGAGAGCCCTGCGCAAGCCCCTCAAAGGCATGATTCTGCAGCAGCACACCCTCCCGTTCAAGCAACTTGAAATAGTCCGTATATGCCTGCGCAATGCGGTCCATCATTTCCTGAAACTCATCGGGATAATCATACAGGGCATACAGCATATTCTCCATGCCCATCATGTGCACGACCTGCTGCGTCGGCACCGCATACAAACTGCCGCAGACAATCCGCACGGGCAGGATATCGCCGAAAAGCTCCTCCAGCTCTTCCTTTCTGCGCAGCGTGGCCGCCTTATCCACTCCAAAGGTGCTCGGC
>JBJEOO010000161.1:0-2433 GCA_051880755.1 Hominenteromicrobium sp. | reverse complement strand
CTTCTTTTTATTCTGCGGACGGAAGAAGATAAAATACATTGCTGCGATAATGCCGCCGTAAACGACAAGCATCAGAAGCATGGAGGTCCAGCCGCCGGTGGAAGCATCAGCAGTTGTCAGTACACTCAGATTCATTTTGGTTACCTATCCTTTCTGTAAAAAGGCATATCCTCGTACGATCCGCGAAGCGACCCGTACCATGTGCCTCACAATTGACAATATCGATTATAACAAGAACGCGGAATACTTGCAAGGGATTTCTAAATTCTTTTGTTAATTTTTTGGGAATACACGCTGTAAAATTCCTCAAAACATCCATCATCCAGCGCTTTGCGGATCCGCTCCATCAGGTTGTTGTAAAAATACAGATTGTGCATGACGGTCAGCCGCATGGCAAGCATTTCACCGGCCTTGAACAGATGATGAATATAGGCCCGGGAATGTCTGCGGCAGACCGGGCAGTCACACTCGGGATCAATCGGCTGGTCATCGAGCGTGTATTTGGCGTTCAGCAGATTCCGGCAGCCTTCATTGGTGAAGGCATGGCCGTGACGGGCATTGCGGCTGGGCATGACACAATCAAAAAGATCGACACCGCGGTGTACCGCTTCCAGAATATTGCCGGGTGTGCCGACGCCCATCAGATAGCGGATTTTGTTTTTCGGCATATACGGTTCCACGGCTTCGATGATTTCGTACATCTCCTCGTTCGATTCGCCAACCGCAAGTCCGCCGATCGCGTAACCGTCCAGATCAAGCTCAGCGATCTGCTTCATGTGCTCAATACGCAGATCCCGGTAGATGGAGCCTTGGTTGATGCCGAACAGGAGCTGGTTCGGATTGATTGTATGTTCCAGCGTATTCAGGCGATCCATTTCCGCCTTGCAGCGGTACAGCCAGCGGGTCGTGCGCGCACAGGAATTCTTCGCGTATTCGTATTCAGCCGGGTTTTCCATGCATTCATCAAAGGCCATGGCAATGGTCGAACCGAGATTGGACTGGATGCGCATACTTTCCTCCGGTCCCATAAAAATTCTGTGGCCGTCAATATGAGAAGCAAAGGTCACGCCCTCTTCCTTGATATTGCGCAGCTTGGCGAGGGAAAAGACCTGAAAGCCGCCGCTGTCCGTGAGAACCGGGCCGTCCCAGCCGGTAAATTTCCGAACGCCGCCCAGCTCATGAACAATTTCGTCCCCGGGACGCAGATGAAGATGATAGGTATTGGACAGCATAACCTGGCACTTGATATCCTTCAGATCATAGGCGGAGAGTCCGCCCTTGATGGCCGCCGCCGTTGCAACATTCATAAAGGCGGGCGTCTGAATGGTGCCGTGTACGGTCCGGAGTTCTCCGCGCCGGGCGTGGTTTTCCTGCTTGATAAGCTTATACATAGTTTTGTTTTCCCTTTCGCTTGCATTTATCGGATGAACATCGCATCGCCAAAGCTGAAAAAGCGATAGCGCTCTTCAACAGCCGTGCGGTAAGCATTCAGAATATGCTCCCGTCCGGCCAGCGCCGAGACCAGCATAATCAGCGTGCTTTCCGGAAGGTGGAAATTCGTGATCAGCGCGTCGATGCCCCGGAATTCGTAGCCGGGATAAATAAAGATATCCGTCCAGCCGTCATCCTCACGGATTTCCCCGCATTTTGATGCGACGGATTCAATCGTTCTGCAGCTTGTTGTGCCGACCGCGATGACGCGTCCGCCGCGCTGTTTCGCGGCATTGATGGCGTCCGCCGTTTCCTTCGGCATATGGTAATGCTCCGAATGCATTTTATGGTCGAGAATGTTGTCCGCACTGACAGGCCGGAAGGTTCCCAGACCGACATGCAGCGTGACAAACGCAATCTGAACGCCCTTTTTCCGGATTTTCTCAAGCAGCTCCGGTGTGAAATGCAGGCCGGCGGTCGGCGCGGCGGCCGATCCTTCTTCTCTGGAGTAAACCGTCTGGTATCGTTCCTGATCCTCCAGCTTCTCTTTGATATACGGAGGCAGCGGCATCTGACCGATCTTGTCAAGCTCGGCAAAGAAATTATTGCCGGTATAGGAAAAGCGGATCATACGGTTGCCGTCCTCCTTGACCCCGATGACCTCGCAGGTCATGGTGCTGCCCTCGAAGGAAAAAGATGTGCCTGTTTTCGCGCGCTTACCGGGGCCGGCCAGCGCCTCCCATACGTCATCACCGCAGTTTTTCAGCAGCAGAAACTCCACATGTGCGCCGGTGTCTTTCTTAATGCCGTAAATGCGTGCGGGAAGAACGCGTGAATCGTTGAGAACCAAACAGTCGCCTTCCTGCAGGAAATCAACGATATCATAAAAATGTCTGTGTTCGATTGCGCCGGTTTTCCGGTCCAGCACCATCAGCCGGGAAGCGTCACGCGGTTCGATCGGCGTCTGTGCAATCAGCTCTTCCGGCAGATCAAAATTAAAAT
>JBJEOO010000160.1:0-10640 GCA_051880755.1 Hominenteromicrobium sp. | reverse complement strand
TGGTCGAGTACGCCGGCACATGGTTTTATGTGGAGCGGAGCACGCTGAACTGGAATTACACAGGAGAAGTCGTTTATAACGGCGTGACCTATCAGGTCGTAAACGGCATAAGACAATAAAAGTTGAAATAATAACCGTAGAAATACGGCGCAGAAATTATGCTGCGCCGTATTTCTTTTTGCCCAGCTCTGTGGTACAATAGGCTCGTTGAGCATACCATCCGGAAAGGAAGTTGACATAAAATGGATTTGGAACGCATTGAAAAGGCGGTGCGGGAGATTCTGCTCGCGGTGGGTGAGGATCCCGAGCGCGAGGGCCTGCAGGAGACGCCGGCGCGTGTGGCGCGCATGTACGCGGAGATTTTCTCCGGCCTGCACGCGGACCCGAAGCAGCATCTGAAGATTTTCAATGAGGAAGGGCGGCACGACGAGCTTGTGTTCGTGCGGGATATCCCGCTGTATTCCGTCTGTGAGCATCATCTGCTGCCGTTCATCGGTAAATGCCATATCGCGTATATTCCGAACGACGGGCGCATCATCGGGCTTTCAAAATTCGCGCGCATCGTGGACTGCTTTGCGCGGCGCCCGCAGGTGCAGGAGCGCCTGACCGCGCAGATCGCCGACTTTCTGGAGGAAAGCCTGCAGCCGAAGGGCGTCGCGGTATTTATCGAGGCGGAACATCTCTGCATGACCATGCGCGGCGCGCGTGCGGCCGGCGCAATGACGCAGACCTCCGCTCTGCGCGGCTGTATGCGCACAGATGCCAAGACGCGCAATGAGGTCATGCTTCTGCTTGCAAAGTGAGGCGGCCTATGGAAACATTTTACGCGGCGGGAAAAAGCTTTGCGCTGGACAGAACGTATGTCATGGGCATTCTGAATGTCACGCCCGATTCGTTTTCGGACGGCGGCCTGTATTTTGACCCCGAAGCGGCGGTTCGGCGCGCGAAGGAGAT
The DNA here is from genome assembly GCA_051880755.1 of Hominenteromicrobium sp. Classification (GTDB taxonomy): domain Bacteria; phylum Bacillota; class Clostridia; order Oscillospirales; family Acutalibacteraceae; genus Hominenteromicrobium. Next base: position 9,686 of record JBJEOO010000160.1, on the reverse strand, counting down.
GGAGCGGGAAGGCGTCGATATTCTGGATATCGGCGGGCAGTCCACGCGCCCGGGCAGCACAAGAATTTCCCCCGAGGAGGAGTGGAGCCGCATCGAAGCGGTCGTGCGCGCGGCCGCGGCGGAGACGACGCTCGCCGTTTCCGTCGATACGTTTTACCCCGGGGTTGCCGAAAAGGCGCTCGGCTGCGGCGCACATATCATCAACGACGTGACCGGATTTTCCACCGAAATGTGGCGCGCGGTGGAAAAGTCGGACTGCGGATGTATCGTGATGCATCCCGGCGACCCGGACAACCTCGCGGGCAGCGCGGGGGATATTCTCGAAACCGTCCGCGCGTTCTTTGAGCGGAAGGCCGGGGAAGCGGCGCAGCACGGTGTTGCACGCGGGCGGCTGTGTTTTGACCCGGGCATCGGCTTCGGAAAAACAACGGAACAGAATTTCGAGCTGCTCGCGAACCCCGACCGGCTGCGCATTCCCGGTGCGGCACTGCTGATGGCGGCTTCGCGAAAGCGCGTGATCGGCGCAGTCTGCGGGAATCCGCCGTTTGAGCAGCGGATGGCCGGAACAATCGCCGCGCATACGGCGTCCGTGCTCTGGGGCGCGGACATCGTGCGCGCGCACGACACGTTTGAGGCCGTGCAGGCCGCGCGCATGGCGGATGCGCTGAAGAAGTACAGAAAGGATTGAAGCGCTATGGAAACGATACGAATCATGGGCCTGAAAATTTTCGCTTACCACGGGGTGAATCCTGAGGAAAAGGAAAACGGTCAGAATTTTATACTCGATCTGACGCTCCGCGCCGACCTTTCCCGTGCGGCACAGACGGACAGCCTTGCCGATACCGTGAATTACGCGGCTGTGCGCAAGACGGTCAACGCGGCGTTTACCGCGCAGAAATACGATCTGATCGAGCGCGCCGCACAGATCGTCTGTGATGCGGTGCTCGAGCAGTACCCGCAGGTTCAGTCGGTGACGCTGGAGCTGAAAAAACCGGAGGCACCGATCAGCGCCGTGTTCGATTATGTTTCCGTCGAACTGACAAGGAGCCGGACATGAGCCGCGCGGTTCTGGGGCTGGGCACCAATCTCGGCGACCGGGCGGAGAATCTCCGCGCGGCGATGGATGCGCTTGGCCGGCTGCCGGGGACGCGCGTGGAGGCGGTGTCCTCCGTCTGGCAGACGGCGCCGTTTGATGTGCCCGACAAGCAGCAGGACTATTGGAACCTCTGCGTCCTGCTGGAGACCGCGCTCTCGCCGCACGCGCTGCTCGGTGCGTGTCTCGGCATCGAGGCGGCGCTCGGCCGTGTGCGCAGGACGTACCACGGCGCGCGCGTGATGGACCTCGACCTTCTGCTGTATGATGGCGTACGGCTTCGGGAAAAAGAGCTGACCGTGCCGCATCCCGGCATGCTGGGGCGGGCGTTTGTGCTGTTTCCGCTCTCCGAGCTGTTTCCCGAAAAAAATGCATGCGGCCTTGATTTTCGCGGCGCGCCCGGCTTTGCGGACGGCGAAAGCGTGCATCGTCTCGGCCCGGCAAAAGAACTGCTTTGAGATTTGAACCGCCCTTCCCCGGTGAAGCGGCGGTTTTTTCCGTATATTCGGGTGATTTGAAGGCGTCATTCCGGAAAAAGATGGAAAATTACAAAAAAGTTGCAAAAAGGCTTGAAAAAGTTACTGGTTTGTAATATATTATAAAGCAGAACAATACCACCGGCCCGCATTCTGTGCTGCCGGAAAACGGGGTTTGATTATGAGAAACAAGAACATACGCATTCTTTCCGGCGTGATGGCGTTTGCGATTTTTGCCTCTGCAACGCAGGTTTTCGCCACCACGACCGCCGAATACGATGAGCAGATCAATGAGATCAAAGCACAGCAGGAGGCCAACGAGGCCGAAGCAGCCGAGCTTAACGCGAAGCTCGACGACCTGCGCGCCAAAACGGAGGACGCGGAGGCGTATCAGGCGACGCTTGAAGCCAAGATCGAGAATTATCAGCAGAGCATCGACCTTGCCCGCGAGCATATCGATGAGCTGAACGACAATATCAAGGATCTGGAGGCACAGATCAAGAAGGCTGATGCGGAATATGCGAATACCATGGAAAAGCTCAAAAAGCGGCTGAAGGCGCTGTATACGTCCGGCGGCGAGCTGACCACGCTGGAGATCCTGCTGGATTCCACGAGCCTGTATGATTTTTCCATGCGCTCGGAGACGATGAAGAGCCTCACGCGCCATGACAAGCAGCTCATGGAGGAGATTAAGGAATATATGCTTCAGACGCAGGAGCAGCGCGATACGCTCTCCGAAAAGAAGGACGAGCTTGCCGACCAGAAGAAAGAGCTGGAGAGCAAGCAGGCGGAACTGGAGGAACTCGAGGCGGAGAATCAGAAGCTCATCGAGGAGCTGCATATCCAGAGCGCCGACGCCGAAGCGCTGATTGCGCAGAATGAGAAGGAAAGTCAGGACTACCTCGCACAGCTCGACCAGCTCATTGCCGACCGCGCCGCACAGGCTGCGCGTGAGGAAGAGGAGCGCCGCAAGGCCGAAGAGGAAGCGCAGAAGAACCAGGGCAGTTCCGGCGGCAGCTCGGACTATGTGCCTTCCGGCGGCGGAAGCGTCGATTCGGGCAGTCTCTCATTCCGCTGGCCGCTTGCCGGCTACGGCTACGGCAACATCACGCAGTATTACGGCGGCATGTACAGCGGTACACCGCATAAGGGACTGGATATCGGCGTTCCGTACGGCACACCGATCTACGCGGCGGAATCCGGTCAGGTGCTCTCCGCTGAGTATCACTGGTCCTGGGGCAATAACGTGCTGATCTGGCACAACGGTACATATTCCACGCGTTATGCGCACTGCAGCTCGCTTACGGTTTCGGCCGGACAGTATGTCGAGAAGGGCCAGATTATCGGTTATGTCGGCTCCACCGGCCAGTCCAGCGGCCCGCACCTCCATTTTGAGGTCTATCAGAACGGCGTCCGTGTCGATCCGCTCGGCTTCGTGTAATTTCAGTAAAGCAGCAAACCGCCTTCCGGCGTACGGAGGGCGGTTTTTTCGCTCTGAAAATCCTTTCCTGCGGCATGAATATGGCGTTTCGGGGCATACTGGAAGCAGAAACCAGTCAGGAAGGATGTTGACAGATGAAGATTCAGAAGGTTTTTGCGGCCGAAGTGCTCGATTCGCGCGGCACGCCGACGGTGGGCGCGACGGTCGTGCTCAGCGACGGCTCCATCGGCGTGGCCAACGCGCCTTCGGGCGCGTCGACGGGCAAATTTGAAGCGCATGAAAAGCGGGACGGCGACAAGCGCCGCTACCACGGCAAGGGTGTGCAGAAGGCTGTGCAGGGTGTGACGGAGACAATCGCGCCGGTGCTCGAGAATATCCGCAGGGTCACGGTCGGGGAAATCGACCGCATTATGCTCGAGCTGGACAACACGAAAAACAAGGAGAAGCTCGGCGCGAATGCTATGCTTGCCGTGTCGCTTGCGGCCGCAAAGGCGCTGGCCATGCATTACCGCCAGCCGCTGTTCCGCTTTCTCGGCGGGGCAAACGCGCAGAAAATGCCCGTGCCGATGATGAACATCCTCAACGGCGGCGCACACGCGGCGAACAACATCGATATTCAGGAATTCATGATCATGCCGGTCGGCGCAAAAAGCTTTTCCGAGGCCGTGCGCATGGGCTCGGAGATTTATCATACGCTCGGCGGTATTCTGAAAAGCCGGTCTCTGGCCGTTTCGGTCGGCGACGAGGGCGGCTTTGCGCCGGATCTCCCGAGCGATGAAGCGGCAATCGAGGTCATTCTGGAAGCCATCACCGCCGCAGGCTATACGACGGATGAGGTGAAGATCGCGTTGGATGCAGCTGCCAGCGAGTGGGCGGAGGGGGACGGCTACCGGCTGCCCAAGCGCGGCACGAAGTATTCTGCCGCACAGCTCATTTCCTACTGGGAGAAGCTCTGCGAAAAGTATCCGATCCGCTCCATCGAGGATCCGCTCGGCGAGGAGGATTTTCCGGCGTGGACGACGCTGACCGAGCGCCTCGGCAAAAAGATCATGCTTGTGGGCGACGATCTGTTTGTCACAAATCCGCTGCGCATCCGCGAGGGCATCGAGCGCAGGGCAGCCAATGCCGTGCTGATCAAGCCGAACCAGATCGGCACGCTTACGGAAACGCTGACCGCCATTGCGCTGGCGCGCGACAACGGCATGAAAACGATCCTTTCCCATCGTTCCGGTGAAACGGAGGACACGAGCATTGCCGATATTGCCGTTGCCGTCAATGCCGGATATATCAAGGCCGGCGCGCCGTGCCGCAGCGACCGCACCGCGAAGTATAACCGCCTGCTGCGCATTGCGCAGGAAAATGAGCTTGACGAAAACTACGGCGGCTGAAATCCGCGCAAACAGCAGCTCCCCCGCTCCGGAAAAACGTGTTCCCGGAGCGGGGGAGCTGCTGTTTGTTCTGATCAGAAATCAGTGCATCATGATCTGCGAGATGGCGTCCATGATTTTGTCATGGCAGCCGCCGCAGCCGGTGGAGCAGTGCGTAATCTTCTGCACCTCTTCAAAGCTGTGCAGCAGGTCGGTAAAATTATCGATCTGACGCAGCGCGTGCTCTACATCGGAAAAAGAAACCTTTTTGCACTTGCAGATCACTTCGTCTGTCGTATACATGATAACCTCCATTCTGCCCTGCTTTCAGCAGAGCCACATTTTTGTATAAAAAACTGATCTATGTCCTGTTCGCGTCTGCCGCGCGCATTTCGACGAGGGACGTACCCGTCGTTCTCCCGGCAGTATTCTTCCGTACGCGTTTGCTGCGCGTATTCTCCGCACCGGCGAAGCGAGTGAAGCGAGCAACCCCGCGACTTCGCCGCGGGCCGTGCCCGCCGCAGACGTTCGCCGCGGGGCGTACCCGTTTACCAATCGAGACCGCTGAACTTTCTGAAGCTGTCCATGCTGATGCGGATGCTTTCCATCTGGGTGAGCTGGGTGTGATCCTGCTCGAGAACGATGTATTCCGCACCGAGGCCGTTTGCGGTATCAATGATGGACTGGATATCCATAATGCCGGTGCCGATTTCGCAGAAATCCTTCGGATTCATGCCTTCAGCGAAGGTTTCGCGGGAAATGAGCGTCTCCGGATCCTTGATCGTCCAGAGGTTGATCGGGGAAGTGGAAGTCTTGGAGAAATCCTTCTGATGGACGAGCTTCAGGCGGGAGCCGAGGCGCTTCATGACCTCCACCGGCTCTGCGCCGCCGCGCATGGCCCAGAAGGTGTCCAGCTCAAAGCTGACATAAGCGGGATCCGTATTGTCCATGATGTGGTAAAGAATTTCCTTGCCGTTCAGCTTCTGGAATTCATGATAGTGATTGTGAATGAGGAACTGCATGCCGTGCTCGGCAAGGCGCTTGCCCACCCAGTTGTAGTACGCGCAGCGCTCCATCAGGTGGTCGTAGCTCGTGTAGAAATCCGCAGACTGACCGAGGTATTTCGTTCCGACCTTCTCGTGGTACTCGATGATCGCATCAATCGTGTTCTCGTCAAGCGGGCGGATATGGCCGCTGATGAGCTTTGCGCCTGTTTCGTCGAGAAGCTTCAGCATGGTGTCAGCATCTACGCCGAAGCCCACGCCCGGATCAGTGTCCGCAGAGGAGCTTGCGAATTCGAGGTTTTTGTAGCCGATCTCAGCGACCTGACGGATTGCCTGAATCGGGTCTTTCTTCATTTCGTCGCGCACAGAATAAAGCTGAATGCCGACCTTCATTGCCATTTGAATCAACCTTTCTGAATAAAGAGTGTTTCTCAGGCGCCTTCTGCGCCAATATTCTTAGGTTTATTGTACAGCGAAGGCGATGAAACGTCAAGCGGTCAGTTTTTTCTGTGCGGAATCGGATGGCCGGGAAGTCCGGTCATTTTCGGGTGGGCAGACGCGGTGTTTTCCGGATTTGTGCCACCCGCTTCCCCGAAAAAAGAGTGTGAATGCGGAAAAAGCGGAGCAAAAACGCGGGCGGTATTCGGAAAATTTTACAAGGAACCGGATGCGATTTTAAAAAAGTGGACACAGGTTACAAAACTGTAAATTTTATTCCGGCAGGATCAAAGCAAAACGCCTATATTGATATTATTGAAACGATATTTAATATTTTTAAAGAAATAAAAAAGTTGTACGGTTTTGAGAAAAGAAAGCTCACGCGAAAGAACGGAAAATGTCAGATAAGGAACCGGTTCCACAATCCTGCAGGATGGCGGAGACAAAATCCGGTTTTTGGGCAGGAAAACAACACGAAAATGCGATTTTCTCTGAAAGCGGTTTCATATCTGAAAGAGAATGCGCAGCGCAGCGGCGGGAGGTCGAGACAGCGAAGAATTTTTTTCGCGGAAACTTGTATTGAAATTGGTCGAATGTCGCAAGTTATCACTTTAGTGCATAAACGTGCATTTTCATGTCAAAAATACGCAAAAAAGTCATTTGGTGAAATTTTTGTTGTTGACATTCACAAATAGGAGTGATAAACTTACGATATAAACCAAACGAAATGCCGTGTTTTTTGTGAGATGCGCCGAACGATACGGGACGTGCCTTTCGCAATGTGGCAGGGCAGATCCCGCAGCGGGAGCGGTTTTTTCGGTATGATTTTCCCAAAACAGGGTACCCTGTTTTGTATCCGATCTGAGATCGGATACAAGGCGGCCTGCCGGATGTTTTGCCGCAGCCCGGTCTGCTGAATCGGTTTAATTCCATTTCTTCATTAGGAGGTTAGAATTTATGGCAGCAGCAGTGGCTAAGCCGGCCCACGAGATGAGCAGCTGGGAGCGATTCAGAAAAGATGTTGTCCGCGACAAGTGGCTCTATCTTCTGCTTCTCCCGGGCATGGTGTTCATGCTTATCTTCCGGTACATCCCCATTTTCGGCAACGTGATTGCCTTTATGGACTTTAACCCGTATGATATGTGGAGCAGCACCTGGGTTGGTTTCGATCAGTTTATCGCGCTCTTCCAGAAGCCGGCATTCCTGAAGGTTTTCGGCAACACGCTGTACATCTCGATTCTCAAGATGGTATGCGGTTTCCCGATTCCGATTATCCTCGCGCTGATGATGAATGAGATGCGCAACATGAAGTTCAAGAAGGTTGCGCAGACACTCCTCTATCTGCCGCATTTCATTTCCTGGGTCGTTATGGCCGGTCTCATCATGAACATGCTCGATCCGACCACCGGTCTGGTTACGTCGATTCTGAAGTTCTTCACCGGCAAGGATCTGCAGGTTCTGACCGATAAGAATCTGTTCGTGCCGATGCTGATCATCACCGATATTTACAAGGGCATGGGCTGGGGCACGATTATTTACTTCGCAGCGCTCTCCGGCGTTGATCCGCAGCTTTATGAAGCGGCCGAGATCGACGGTGCGCGCAAATGGAAGCAGTTGATCCACATCACGCTGCCGTCCATCACCCCGACGATTGTCATCATGCTGATCCTCAACTGCAACAACATCGTGAATGCAGGCTTCGATCAGATCTTCATGCTGTATTCCGCACGGGTTTACGACGTTGCGGACAGCATTGATACGTACGTTTACAGAATCGGTATTCAGAAGGCGGACTACTCCTTCTCCACAGCGGCCGGTATGTTTAAGTCCGTTATCGCGCTGGTTATGATTCTGATCGTCAACACCGTTGCCAAGAAGACCGGCAACGAGGGCATCTGGTAAGGAGGAAAAGAGAATGGCTAATTCCAACAGAATCAGAACCTCCACAGGTGAAAAGATCTTTACCGTATTCAATTATGCGTTCTTTACCGTGCTCTGCCTCATCATGCTGTATCCGTTCTGGCATGTCATCATGCTTTCGTTCAGCTCCCTTGAGGCATCCATGAAGGGCGGCGTGTTCCTGTATCCGAAGGGATTCAACCTCGATACATACGAATCCGTCTTTAAGAACCCGCAGGTTTATACCGGCTTTGCAACCTCCATTGTGGTCACGGTAGTCGGTACCGCTTTGGGCACACTGCTCACGGCCATGACCGCTTATCCGCTCTCGAAGTCGAGACTGCGCGGCGGCAAAGTCATGATGGCGCTGGTGCTCTTCACCATGATCTTCGCAGCCGGCATGATCCCGAGCTTCCTGCTTATCCAGAATCTCGGTCTCATGGACAACCGTCTCGCACTGATCCTCCCGGGCCTTGTGAGTGCATATAACTGCATCATCATGAAGAGCTTCTTCCTCTCCATCCCGGAGAGCTTGGAGGAATCCGCCAGAATTGACGGCGCGAACGATCTGAGAATCTTCTTCTCGATCATCCTGCCGCTTTCCAAGGCGACCATCGCGACCATCGCGCTGTTCACAGCCGTTGGTTACTGGAACGATTACTTCTCCACGGTTCTGTATATCCGCTCCACCGACAAGTGGGCGCTGCAGGCGGTGCTCCGCTACATGCTGACCAACACGCAGCAGGCGATGGCACAGGCCGGCGTCAACGTCATGGCGCAGACCAATACGAACGCCGAAACCATCAAGGCCGGTACAATCGTTATTTCGACCGTTCCGATTTTGATTGTTTATCCGTTCGTGCAGAAGTATTTCGTTAAGGGCGTTATGATCGGCGGCGTCAAGGGCTGATCAGATTCCCGAATTTCACTTGTGATTGTCCCGGGGCGGCAGCCCCGCCCCGGAAAACCATACAATCAAATAAAACAAAGGAAGGATTTTTATCATGAACATGAAGAAAATCATCTGCATTGTCATGGCACTTGCACTGTGCGTCAGCCTGTTTGCAGCGTGCGGAGGCAATGGCTCTTCTTCCACAGCTTCCACTAGCTCTGCGGCCAGCACAGCTGACGAGGGCGGCGAGACAGCGGAAGAGGGCGGCGAGGCTTCCGAAGGCGCCGGCGAAAAGATCGACGTCCTGAATCAGACGGAAACCATGCCGGTTACCATCACGGTCATGACGGGCTTCCCCCAGTCCGACAGCGAGATGGAAAAAATGCTTGAGGAGAAGTACAACATTGATATTACGCTTGTTGTTCTCCCCGGCTGGTCTGACGGTCAGTCTCGGATCTCCCTGCTGATGGCTTCGGATGACATTCCGAACATCATGTGGTGGTGGGGCATGGATACCGAGTACAACAAGTGGGTCAAGGCTGGCCTGCTTCAGGATGTATCCGGCTACATGGACACCTACACCAACATCCGCGATTACTACGACAAGATGGACAAGAAGACCCTCTTCTACGCTTCTGAGGCGGACGGTTCCATCTACAGAATCCCGGGCGACGTTGCAGAGCCTTCTTGCGAGTGCCTCTGGATCCGTCAGGATTGGCTCGATAACCTGAACCTTGAGGTTCCGACCACGATCGACGAGCTTGAAGAAGTTATGCGCGCGTTCACTGAGGACGATCCGGACGGCAACGGCCAGAAGGATACCTACGGTCTCGGCGGCGACGGTTATGATTTCCGTTCCTTCTGGCCGTGGATTCAGGCGTATGATCAGACACATTACAGCCGCTTCTGCGTTGACGATGACGGTGTCGTTACCTACGGCCCGGCAAACGAAGGCACAAAGAAGTGGGTCAGCGATATCGCTGAGCTGTATGCGAAGGGCTACATCACCCCGAACATCACCCAGGATACAAACCGTGACGAAGAAATGGCAAACGGCGGCTTCGGCGTAACCTACA
>JBJEOO010000159.1:0-10665 GCA_051880755.1 Hominenteromicrobium sp. | reverse complement strand
CACCGAGAACGCGTTTTTAATGATGTCCTCACCGTAGCCCGTCGCGGCGCAGGCGCAGATTTTCGCCTGCGGGAAGCGCGTGTAGACCTCCAGCAGGAACTCGCGCATCAGCGGGACGGGATTTCCGCTGTTCGGCATATACCGCGAACAGACGATGCTGCCCGCCTTGTCCGTCACCACAGCCTTGACCGTTGTGGAGCCGGCGTCGATGCCGATAAAGACCGGCTCGCCGTCCTCCAGCGTATCGCGCACCTGAACGCCCGCATCGTTGTGGCGTTTTGTGAACGTGTCGTATTCCGCCTTGTCCTTAAAGAGCGGCGGGCAGGCGCGGTATTCCTCCTTCGCCGTATAATGGGCGATGGCGTTGATGATCATTTTCAGCGGCTTTTCCTCGCCGTCCGCCGCGAACGCCGCGCCCAGCGCAACGAAATACAGCGAGTTTTCCGGGCAGATGCCCGTGATGCCGAGCGTATCGTCAAAGGCGGCGCGCAGCTCGGAAAGGAAGGTCAGCGGGCCGCCGAGATAAACGACTTTGCCCGCGATCTCACGGCCCTGCGCCAGGCCGGCAACCGTCTGATTCACGACGGCATACAGAATGCTGGCCGCAACGTCCTTCTTCTGTGCGCCCTGATTCAGGAGCGGCTGAATATCGCTCTTCGCAAACACGCCGCAGCGCGACGCGATTGTATAGATCTTTTCATGCTCCTTCGCAAGCGTGTTCAGCTCGTCCGGCGTGATATTGAGCAGCGTCGCCATCTGATCGATAAACGCGCCGGTACCGCCCGCGCAGGAACCGTTCATGCGCACCTCGAGGCCCGAAGCGTTGCTGCCGTCGGTCAGGAACAGAATCTTCGCGTCCTCGCCGCCCAGCTCGATGACGGCGTCCGTACCGGGCACCAGACGATTGACCGCGATGCGCGTGGCGTATACCTCCTGCACAAACGGGATATCACTGCGCTCCGCAAGGCCCATGCCCGCCGAGCCGGAGATGCTCAGGCGCACCTGCTCATCCGGAAACAGCGCCTCTACCTCGCGCAGCATTTCGACCGATTTTTCGACGATGCGCGACAGGTGGCGTTCGTATTTCTTGAACAGTATTTCGTTTTGGTCGTTCAGGACGACGCATTTCAGCGTTGTCGAGCCGACATCCAGACCGATTCTCATCGTAAGACCACTTCCCTTTCCGCCCGCACAGCCGGGCGCTCTCCTTAATCCGCAGAGCATTCCAGTTTAGAGTTTATTGATTATTTTAACACACTGCGCCGAACAATTCAATACACCGCGGGGTTGGGAAATTGTAAACATTTCTCGTTCCGAACACACATATACTGCCATGAAACAGGGAAAGGACGGGGTCGCATGGTAAAAAAATATTTTCCGGGCGCAAATACGGGACGCGGATTTCAGGGACGCTTTCAGGGAATCGTGCCGCCGTGGGAAACGCCGCACTACACCTATATTCTGAAAGGAGGGCCGGGCGTCGGCAAAAACACACTGATGAAAAAGGTCTCCTGTATTGCGCGAGCGAACGGACTGCTCACCGAGGAATTCCGCTGCGCGAGCGACCCGGAAAGCCTCGATGCGGTGCGCGTCCCGCAGCGCGGCATCGTCCTGCTGGACGGCACCGCGCCGCACACGCTGGATCCGGGCGTGCCGGGCATCGAAGCGGAAATCGTGAATCTCGGCCATTTCCTGCACCGTGAAGTCTTTGCACGGCGGCGCGGCGAGCTGGCGCTTCTGTTCGAGGAAAACCGCGCGCATTACAAAACGGCGTATGCCTGTCTGGAGGCGGCCGGCGCGCTTCGGCGCGCGGCGGTGGAGGACGCCGCACGGTCTGCGGACCTGCCGATGATCCGCTCATTCCTGCGCGAGGGCTTTCCGCTCTCCGCGCCCGGCGCACAGCGCACGCTGTTTCTCCGCTCCCCCACGCCCGCCGGAGTCATCGACTTCCGCGAGACGCTCGGCGTGGAGAACACCGTATTCCTGCCGGGGATTCTCGGGGCTGTCTTTCTGCGCGAGGCCATGCTGCTCGCGCGCGGCACAAAGGCCGAGGTTTTCCCCGATTTTCTCACGCCGGAGCTGCCGCAGTGCCTGTATCTGCCGGACAGCGGCACCATGCTCTGCGCCGTGGACGACGCGCACAGCACACTGAATGAATTTCTGCTCAGCCCGCTCTCCGACTTCATCGCGGCCGCGCTGCACGAGGCCGATGTGCTGACGGCGCTCGCGGTGGAGGAACTGCGGCTGTGCAAGCGCACGCACGACGCCATCGAAGCGCTGTACCGCCCCTTTGTCGACTACGACCGCGTCGACCGCGAAACCGAAGCTTTGCTCGAAAAACTCGCGCTGTAACGTGCAAAGCCCCGGATGCGCGGACGGCATAATGCGGCAAGCCGATGCTCCGCGGAAACGGTACAGCGCCTGCCGGAGACTTATCCCGGAAAAAGAACACCGCAGGTAAGGCATGTCCTTGCCTGCGGCATTTTTTGTATTGACAAAGGGATTTTTCTGATATACCATAAAACGAAAGATACTAGACTATGTCTAATACAAAAGGAGAAGATTGTTATGATTACTTACACCATTACGGAGCAGCAGGCCTTGGCGGGGTTTGGCTGCGGCGTGGACTGCTCACAGGCTGTTTTTTCGGAAATTGCGCCCCAGCTGGGTCTTGACCGGGATTCAGCCATGAAGATCGCCGCCTGCTTCGGAGGCGGTATGTGGCACGGTGAAACCTGCGGCTGCGTGGTGGGCGCGCTGATGGCCATCGGCCTGAAATATGGTCAGGGTGAGTCGGCAGATCCGGAAAAGAAGCAGGCCATGCTGGCCAAAAAGGCCCGGTTTGAGCAGGCCTTCAGCGCCGGACGGGGCAGCTGCCTGTGCCGTGAAATTCTGGGCTACGATCTGAGCAAGCCCGAAGAAGCGGCCAAGGTCATGGAAGAAAACCTGTTTGAAAAAATCTGCTGCAAGGCTGTTGTGGAAGCCTGTGAGATTCTGAAGGACGTGCTGAACGATGAGAGCACTGATTGACCGCTGCAAGGAGCAATGCCTGAACGGACAGGCGCTGAGCCGCGGTGACATCATTGCCCTTCTGGATATTCCGGTAGGCAGCGCCGATGATGAGTACCTGCGCAGCGCCGCCCGGGACGCGGCGGCAAGGATCACGGAGAATCAGGGCTATATCTGGTGCGCTGTGGGCATGGACTACGCCCCCTGCCCGATGAACTGCAGGTTCTGCTCCTTCGGCGAAGAATGGGGCCTTATCCGGGAGCCGCGCCATGTCACCGAGGATGAAATTATCGCCCACATCCGGTACTATGTTGAAAATGGAGCGGCTTACATTGTGCTGCGGACCACCGAGTTTTACAGCATCGACACGCTGCTGGACTGCATTCCCGTCATCCGACGGGAAGTGCCCGGAAACTACGCCATCATTCTGAACACCGGGGAGCTGGACACCATTACCGCCCAGCGGGTCAGCGATGCCGGGGTCTATGGGGTGTATCATGCCCTTCGTCTGCGGGAGGGAACCGATACCCCTTTCTCAACGGCAAAACGGATGCAGACCATGCAGAGCGTCACGCAGACGCCCCTGAAGCTTATCAGTCTGGTTGAGCCCATCGGCCCGGAACACACCAGTGAGGAATTGGCAGACCGTTTTTTGAACACCGTTGCCTGCGGCGCCAGCATCGGCGGCGCGATGATGCGCTTCCCCGTTCCCGGTACCCCGCTGGGAAGCACCGCCCGTCTCAGCGATGAGCAGATGGCTCATATTATTGCGGCACTGCGGCTGTCAGGAGGCAGTACCATCCGGGACATCTGCGTTCATCCGGCCTCTCCGGCCGCAATGCGCAGCGGCGCCAATGTGCTGGTTGTAGAATCCGGCGCCATTCCCCGGGATACCCAATTTTCCGAAACCAACTGGGCCGGTACGGACATGGAAAAGGCCACGGCCCTTCTTCGCATGGCAGGCTACCGCCCTTCCATGGTCAACCAGAAGGCTTCCAAAAAGAAGTGCCCCTGCGAGGGCGGAAATCTGGAAAAGTATCTGCAGCCAATTCTGCTTCACATCCTGCGGCAGGAAGCGCTGAACGGCTATGCCGTGTACAGCCGCATCGCAGACTACGCCACCTACCGGGACAGCACCCCGGACGTAGCCGCCACCTACCGCTATCTCAAGCGGATGCACAGCCGGGGGCTGCTGACCTGCAGCGACGGCCTTTATCAATGCTCGGAGGAGGGACTCCGGTGTCTTGCGACTTGGAAGCAGACCATCTCGGATTATGTCGAATCTCTGAACGCGTTACAGGCACAGCTGAAAAGCTGAACGCGCCCGATATTTTGAAGCTCTGATGAAACCGGTAAATGCCGGTGCAAACGAAGCGCTGCAGCGCAAACGCCCTCCGCTGGTGACCTGCGGAGGGCGTTGTGTGTCAAGTTATGCTGTACTGCTTGGCGAGGGGTTCGCGGATGGCGTCGAAGGGCCTGACGGGCAGGGGATTATCGGGATGGGGCGCGATGCACTTTTCCATCCAGACCATGTCGTACCAGCGGCCGAACTTATAGCCGCACTTGTGGAACTGCCCGACGAGCCGGTAGCCGAGGTGCGCGTGAAAATCGGCGCTGTTTTTCGTGAGGTATTCGTCCTCCTCCACGGGGTAGCCGATGCAGGCGTTCAGATTAAGAATATTCTGCAGCGCGAGCGCGTGCTCGAGCGCCGTGTACAGCTCGCGGCCGAGACCCTGTCCGTGCGCGTCTTTGTCGATGTAGATCGTCGTCTCCACCGCCCAGTCGTAGGCGCTGCGCGCTTTGAACGGCCCGGCATACGCGTAACCGACGATTCTGCCGCCGCGCTCCGAAACCAGATAAGGATACCGGCCGAGCGTGCGGCGGATGCGTCCCCGGAATTCCTCCGCGGTCGGCACCTCATATTCAAACGTGATCGCCGTGTGCGCCACATAGTACGCGTAGATGCCGAGCAGAGCCTCCGCGTCGTTTTCCGTCGCTGTCCGGATCATTTCGCCGCCTCCGTTTTCGTGTCGTTTAAGCGCAGTATAGCACGGCGGCGCGAAAAAAGCAACCGCTGTCAGTCGATGAGCTTTGCACGGCGCAGGGCGACGATAATCGCCGGGATCAGGATGAGCTGCACGATAATGCCCGGGAGTGCGGTCGTAACCGCACCGGAGAGGAACGCCGCGAATGTGAACGCGCCCGCATCGCCCGCAACACCGGTCATGATGAGCTTCACAACGCCCCATACGACACGTCCGGCAACCATCGCGATGAGCAGGCTGGCATAAACGGTGCCGAGGTTCTTTTTCCGGAAAACCAGACCGTACAGCAGACCGCTCACAAGGCCGTAGGTCAGCAGCTCAAAAGCCATCGGAATGGCGCTCATCAGCGGCGGCATGCCGAAGATCAGGCAGCGCAGCAGCGGTGCGATGAAGCCGACTGCCGCGCCAATCGGACCGCCGCAGACAAAGCCCGCGAGCAGCACCGGCAGGTGCATCGGGCAAAGCATCTGGCCGATCTGCGGGATCTGGCCGGTGATAAACGGCAGCAGCAGCGCGAGCGCAAGGAACAGCGCGCCGAGCACGAGATTTTTGACTGAAAATGTTTTGTTCTGCATGAAGAAACCCTCCTGAAAATAAAAAAGACCGCGAAGCATCCAGCCCTTTCGGCACCGGAGACCTTCGTGGTCTTGTTTTTACGCTTTCCCGCTTCATGCGGGTTATTGGGGGAATTATAGCATATCCCGGGGGATTCTGTCAATCCCGCGGTTACTTTTTCTTGCAGATGATCACCGTGACGTCCTTATGGAGCTGGAGAACGGAAGCGGGAACCTCCGGTGTGACCTTGCCGTAAAGCGCCTTCTCAATGATATCGGTCTTGTCCTCACCCGCAATAAGCAGAATCTTGTCGGCCTTCATGATTGTGCCGATGCCCATGGTGATGGCCTGTGTCGGCACATCCTCGCGGCGTTCAAACAGGCGGGAATTCGCATTGATCGTGCTTTCGGTCAGGTTGACCGTATGCACGTCCTTCGGGAAGTAGGTTGCCGGCTCATTGAAACCGATATGGCCGTTGTGGCCGATGCCGAGCAGCTGAAGGTCGACGCCGCCGATGGACTCGATAAACTTCTCGTAGCGGATCGCCTCCGCTTCAAGATCGACGGCATTGCCGTTGGGCACATGCGTATTCGCCTTGTCGATATTGATATGGTTGAACAGGTGCTGATTCATGAAATAACGGTAGCTGTTTGGGTTATCCCCGGAAAGGCCGCAGTATTCATCGAGGTTGACGGTCTTAACGCGGGAGAAATCGAGGATGCCCTTCTCGTAATTCTCGACCAGCGTCTTATATGTACCGATCGGCGAGGAGCCTGTTGCCAGACCCAGCACACAGTTCGGCTTCAGCAGAACCTGTCCGCCGATCATATTGGCAGCCAGAACGCTCATTTCCTCATAGGTGTTTGTCTTGATAATGCGCATCGCAACCATTTCAATACCAATCCTTTCATCATCACCCGCACACATGCCGTGCGGATTTTTCATTCTGTATACATCATACCATAAATTCCGGAAAAGGGAAGTCTTTTGCGCGGGAAATTTTCAGGCGCGCGGGCCGGCGTACACAGGCAGGCGCCCGTTCTTTTCCGGCGTCTCTCAGGCACAGGCCCTATGCGGCGGTATGCTTTTTCCGCTCCGGAATCGGAAGCTGCGCCAGAATGACGGCGGCGAAAACGAGCGCGCAGCCGAGCGCTTCCTTCGGGGTCATGCTTTCGCCGAGAATCAGCCAGCCGGAGATCGCCGCGAAAACCGATTCCAGACTCATAATCAGCGACGCCACGGCCGGCGGGGTGTCCTTCTGACCGATAATCTGCAGCGTATAGCCGACGCCGCTCGACATCAGGCCCGTATACAGGATCGGGCCAAGGCTCAGCACAATGTCGTTCCAGCTCGGCTGCTCCGCAATAAACGCCGCTGCGGTGCAGAGCACGCCGCAGGTGAGAAACTGTATGCAGGAAAGCTCCACGCCGCTGACGAGCGGGGAAAACCGGTCGACAAGCAGGATATGTACCGAAAACGCCACCGCGCAGAGAATCACGAACAAATCGCCCGTGCCGATGGTGAAATTTTCCTTGACGCTCAGCAGATAGGTGCCGGCCGCCGCAATGGCAACGCTGATCCAGATGGGCAGCGCAACACGCTTTCTGAAGAACAGCCCGAGCAGCGGGACAACGACAATATACAGCGCGGTGAGGAAGCCCGCCTTCCCCGCCGTCGTGAACTGGATGCCGATCTGCTGAAGGCTGGAAGCCAGCGCAAGCGCCGCGCCGCACAGCACGCCGCCGATCCACAGGGTTTTGCGGTAATGGCCGGCCGCACCGGACTGCGCCGCAGGATTCTGCCTGCGTCTCAGAAAGAAAATGATCGGCAGCAGCGCAAGCGCCGCAATGAAGTTGCGCACGCCGTTGAAGGTAAACGGACCGAGGTGGTCCATGCCGAGACTCTGCGCGACGAATGCCGTGCCCCAGATGAGCGCGGTCAGCGTCAGCAGCAGAGCGCCTTTGAATTGTTTCATCGTATCGTTCCTTTTATGAATTTCCGAACGCGCTATGCGTTCTCTCTCGTCAGATTTTTCATCCAGTTGTAGCGGTTGATCTTGACCACGGCCACAAAGCATTTGAGGATCTGGTCGCTTTTGAGGCAGGCAAAAACAACCCAGGGCGGCGCGCCGAGATACGACGCGAGAATGGCGGAGGGCAAAACGACAAGAAAGACGAAGATGGTGTCGTTTTTAAAGACAAACGCGATGTCGCCGCCGGATTTCACCAGTCCGAAGAGACACGCCGCCTGATAGCAGGTGCCGACAATCGTGACCGAAATGACATTGATAAACTGGCGCGAATACTCGACCGCCTCCGGGCTGGCATTATACAGGCTGATGAACGGGTCGCGCAGGAGGAAAACCGTGATGCCCGAAAGAATGCCGAGGCCGAGGAAAATAACCTGCGTCGTGCGTGAATACTCGCGGATCTTGTCGATGCGCCCCGCGCCGACGGTCTTGCCCGTGATGATGCCGACGGCACTGGAGAAGCCGTTCATCGCGATATACATCATGTTATGGAGCATGCCGGTGATGCTGGTCGCTGCGATTACGCCCGCGTTGAACCGGCCGAGGATCATGGTCTGCCCCATCATGTTGACCGACCATACAATCTGCCCGCCGACAATCGGCATCCCGTACCGGATGAAGTCGCGCGTGAGCTGGCGGTCGCTTTTGAGCAGATCGCCGAAGCGGAGCTTCAGCTTGCGGTCGACAAACCGCACATAAACAACCATGACCGCCGCTTCGACAATGCGGGAAATCAGCGTGGCCACCGCCGCACCGGTCACACCGAGCGCCGGGAAACCCAGCTTGCCGAAAATCAGGATATAGTTCAGCGAAACATTGACGCCCAGCGCCACAAACGAAACATACAGCCCGATTTTTGCCGTTTCCACCGCGCGCATGGAAGCCACCATAACCTGCGAAATGCAGAAGAAAAGGTAGGAAAGGCTGATGATGCGCACATACGGCGTGCCCATTTCAACGACCGAGGGGTCATCCGTGAAGATCGACATGATCTGCGCCGGGCACAAAAATGCGACAATCGTGATCAGCGCGCCGATCAGAACGGCAAAGCGCACGCCGATGGAGACGATTTTGCGGATGCTGACCGTATCGCGCTTGCCCCAATACTGCGCGGCAAGAATGAGAATCGCGCCCTCAATGCCGCCGATGAACATCTGCAGAAGCGTCTGAAGCTGGTTGCCGACGTACACACCGGAAATGGCGCTGTCGCCGAGCGAGCCGATCATCAGATTATCGGCAAAGCTGACCGCAAAGGTCACGGCGTTCTGCAGCGCAATGGGGATCGCGAGCTTGACAAGCGTCTTGTAAAAGTCCCTGTCCCTTGTAAAAAACATGTTGTCCTTCCCTTCCGCAGGCTGTGCCCGCATGCTTTTCAATACAATCTCAATATAAAGGCACAGCCTGGGCTGTGCCTTTTCTGACGGATTCAATTTTCCCGCCGATGCGGTTACACTGCGGGCACCGCATCCTTGGCGAAGAGCTTCTGAAGCGTCTCGGCGCTTGCTTCACCGTCTGCTTCCAGACCGTTCGCCAGCTGGAAGGCGGCGACGGCCTCTTTGGTGATCTCGCCGTACACACCGCCGTATTCGACGGTCAGATAGCCGAGTTCGGAAAGACGCGCCTGCATGGCAAACACGTCGTCATTCTCATCGCCGGGATTCAGCGCCGTGTATTCCGGCGCAGGAGACGGCGATGCCGAGCCTTCATCCTCCGGGCTTTCGGAAGGCTCCGGAGACGGCGTGCCCAGCTCCACCGTAACGGAAGCCTCGCTGGATTCGGTAAGCTCCGGATAAGCAAGGCCCATCATTTCGATGGAAGCCGTATAAACGGTTCTGCCCTGCCAGCGCATGTAATTCGGGTTGACTGCGTAAACGCGCCCGGTCTGCACAGCCGTCAGGTTTGCATACTGCGCATCCGAAAGGAGCTGCCCGCGCACCTCCTCGGTGCAGAAAATCATGGTGGGATCGCTGAGCTTCAGATCCTCATAGGCGAATGTTCCGCCCGAAAGGCCCTTGAAAATATTCGTCAGGCCCATGTACGACATCATAACGCTGCCAAGCTCATCGCCCGTAACAGCCTGTCCGCTCAGATCGGAAATATAGCAGGCCGTGACAACGGTATTGCTCTCCGGAGCAAGACGCGCCAGATCATCGAGCGAGGAGAAAATCTTCTGCGCCGCCTTCACGCCCGCATTGTAGCCGGTGGAGCCGCCGTTCAGCGCCGTACCCACCTGCGAATACAGCCGTTCAAAATCCTCACGATTCTTCGCAGGCTCCAGCAGAAGAACCGTCACGCCGGCCTCCGTGAGCGCCGACTGTGTGGCGTCGTCCATCTCTTCGGCCAGAACGAGATCCGCGCCGCCGGATATGATCGCCTGCGCGTCCGACGCGGAAACCTTCTGCAGCACCTGAAGCTCCGGCTGTGTGCAGTCCTCGCTGGCCAGCGTCAGGCTCGTTTCATAGCCGATGGCCAGCACGACATCCGCCAGACTGCCCGAAAGCACCGCCACCTTTTTCGGCTTCGCGTTCAGCGTCACCTCGTTGACCGTAACCGGATATTCCTGCGTAACCGCGCCCGATTCGATATTTGCCGGCTGTGAGCACGCCGATGAGAAAACCGCCACCAGAGCGCTCAGGGCGACTGCCACCGCACATCGCATCCATTTTCGAATATTCATAAGCCGTCTGCCGCTCAAAAGCGGCAATCCTCTCTTTCTGAGACAAATTCTGCATCCGGCAGCGACGTCCTTCGCCCCGATCCACACTGCAGATAATAATACACAGTTTATTTTAACCGCAAACCCCTGTAAATGTCAACCTTTTTAGCAGAAAACGCTTGACTTTTTCGCAAAAAACCGATAAAATAAGATGCACTGCGGAATGCTGCCCATACACGCGGTTTCCGACGCCTGATCTGAATACGGAAGCGTATCGAAGCGGTCATAACGGGCCTGACTCGAAATTTTACGGCGACTTGGTCGTTTCGTCCGCCGGAAAACCCCCATTTATAAGGGTTTTCAAAATTAAA
>JBJEOO010000158.1:0-2446 GCA_051880755.1 Hominenteromicrobium sp. | reverse complement strand
ACGCCCCGCGTACCAGAACCGCGGCTTTGGCAGTCAACTGCTCCGGTTTGCGCTGGAAAAAGCCAAAACGCTGCATTGCGGAAAAATCGCGCTGGGCATGGTACACGACAATGTGCCGCTCAGAAGCTGGTACGAGAAACAGGGCTTTGAAACCGTAAGTCTAAAAAAATTTGAAAAAGTAAGCTACACCGTCGGCACTATGGAGTACCGGCTGTGTGGCTGCGGCCGAAACGATTGAAAATGACCAAAGGAAAGTGAGTACCAATTGAAGATCTTATTTGTCTGCACAGGCAATACGTGCAGAAGCCCGATGGCGGAGGGCATTTTCCGCCACGAGATGGAGGAGCGGGGGTTCGAGAACATCATGTGCCAGAGCGCGGGACTGTCCGCTGCGGAGGGCGAGCATCCGAATGAAAATGCCGTTCTGGCCTGCCGGGAAATCGGCGTCGATATCAGCGAGCACATTACGCGGCGGTTCACGCCGGACGAAATCGATATCTGGGACATCTATTTCACGATGTCCAAAACGCACGCCTATATTCTGACGCAGGCGGGCGTGCCGTCCGAGCGCATTTATGTGCCGCATTACATTGAAGATCCGTACGGCGGCGACCTCGATACATACCGGCGCTGCCGCGACAAAATACAGGAGGAGCTGCTGGAATTCCAGCGTTTCCTCGGCTTTTAAGGGGGAGAAATATGGAAATCGTCCCCATGACCGCCGGCCATACCGCGCGCCTTGCGGCGCTCGAGCGGCTCTGCTTTTCCGAGCCGTGGAGTGAAAAGGCGCTTTCGGAGGAGATCGATAACCCGGCGGCGTGCTTCCTGACGGCCGTGGAAAACGGTGAAGTGCTCGGCTATGCCGGCATGCACACCGTGCTCGGCGAGAGCTATGTGGATAACATCGCCGTTTTCCCCGAGCACCGGGGGCGCGGCATCGGCCGCGCGCTGACGCAGGCGCTCATCGACCGCGCCAAAGCGGATAACGGCGCGTTCATCACGCTCGAGGTGCGTGCCTCCAATGCGCCCGCCATTGCGCTCTATACCGCGCTCGGCTTTCGGAAAGCGGGGGTGCGCAAAGGCTTTTATTCAGCTCCGAGAGAGGACGCGTGGATTTTCACGCTGTCCTTTGAACCATAACTGACTGAAAAAGAGGGGTAACTATGCTTTACGGAAAAATCAAGGCGCTCGTCGAATACGGCGTGCGGACGGGACTCATCGAACAGGACGACGCGGTTTATGCGCGCAACCGCCTGCTTGAAGCATTTCAGGAGGACGGCTATGCGGATGAGCCGGCAGAGCCGTATGAAAACCTTGCCGCGCTGCTCGACGCGCTCTGCGATGAAGCCGTCTCGCGCGGCATCATCGGGGACGGCGTCACCGAGCGCGACCTGTTCGACACGAAGCTGATGGGCCTGCTGACGCCGCGCCCGTCTCAGGTGAACGCGAAATTCCGCGCGCTGTATGCGGAATCGCCCGAAAAGGCAACCGACTGGTTCTATACGCTCTGCGGCGACTGCAATTATATCCGCCGTGAACGCGTCGCGCGCGACCTCAAGTGGGTGTACCGCGACCCGAGGTTCGGCGATATCGATATCACCATCAACCTCTCGAAGCCCGAGAAGGATCCGAAAGCAATCGCGGCAGCCAAGAAGATGAAAGCATCCGGCTATCCGTCCTGCATGCTCTGCAAGGAGAACGTCGGCTATGCGGGGCGCATGAACCACCCGGCGCGCCAGAATCACCGCGCCGTGCCGATTACCATTAACGCGGCGGACTGGTTCTTCCAGTATTCGCCGTACGTCTATTACAATGAGCACTGCATCGTGTTCTGCGGCGAGCATGTGCCGATGAAAATCGAGGAGAGCACGTTCCGCAAGCTGTTCGATTTTGTCTGCCAGTTCCCGCACTACTTCCTCGGCTCGAATGCCGACCTGCCGATTGTCGGCGGCTCGATTCTGACGCACGACCACTATCAGGGCGGCCACTACACGTTCGCCATGGCAAAGGCAGGCATTGAAGAGCACTGTACGATCCGCGGCTTTGAGAATGTCGAAGCGGGCATTCTGAACTGGCCGGTTTCCGTTCTGCGCCTGCGCTCGAAGGATCCGGAGCGCCTGATCCGGCTCGCCGCGCGCGTGCTCGAGAAGTGGCGCGGCTACACGGACGAAGCATCGTTCATCTTCGCCGAAACGAACGGCGAGCCGCACAACACCATCACGCCGATCGCCCGCTGTGTGGGCGGTGTCTATGAACTGGATCTTGCGCTGCGCAACAACATCACGACGGAGCGGTACCCGCTCGGCGTGTACCACCCGCACGACGAGTACCACCACATCAAGAAGGAAAACATCGGCCTCATCGAGGTCATGGGTCTTGCCGTGCTGCCGTCCCGTTTAAAGGATGAGCTGAAATGGCTGTCGGATGCCCTTGTAACCGGCGCGGA
>JBJEOO010000157.1:0-10701 GCA_051880755.1 Hominenteromicrobium sp. | reverse complement strand
GTCGTGGTTGCTTCCGTTAAAAAAGCAGCACCCGGCGGAGTTGTTAAGAAGGGCGATGTCGTAAAGGCGGTTATCGTAAGATCCGCAACCGGCGTCCGCCGTGAGGACGGCACCTACATCCGTTTCGATGAAAACGCAGCCGTCATCATCCGTGACGACAAAAACCCCAGGGGCACTCGTATCTTCGGGCCTGTTGCGCGTGAGCTGCGCGACAAGGAATACATGAAGATCCTGTCTCTCGCCCCGGAAGTTCTTTAATGGAGGTGTCCTGAAATGAGTAAAGTTCATGTAAAAACCGGTGACACCGTCGTAATCCTCAGCGGTAAGGACCGCGGCAAGAAGGGCAAGGTCATGGCCGTTTCCCCCAGCGAGGGCAAGGTCATTGTCGAGAATGCCAATATTGTCTCGAAGCATGTAAAGCCCCGCAAGATGGGCGAGGCCGGCGGCATCATCAAGGCCGAGTCCGCGATCTACGCGTGCAAGGTTCAGGTTGTCTGCCCCCGCTGCGGCAAGCCCACACGTGTCGCCCACAAGCTGTATGAGGACGGCACCAAAGAGCGCATTTGCAAAAAATGCGGCGAGTCGCTTTAATGGGAGGAAGACAAAATGGCAAGACTGAATGATTTTTACAAGGCTGAGGTCGCTCCCGCTCTGATGACGAAGTTCGGCTACAAGAGCGTGATGCAGATCCCGAAGCTCGATAAAATTGTGATCAATGTCGGCGCCGGTGAGGCGAAGGACAACGCGAAGGTAATCGATTCCATCTCCGGCGACCTCGCGAAGATCACAGGTCAGAAGCCCGTCGTCTGCAGAGCAAAGAAGTCCGTTGCAAACTTCAAGCTCCGTGAGGGTATGCCGATCGGCGTGAAGGTCACGCTGCGCGGCGACAAGATGTGGGAGTTTATGGACCGCCTGTTCAACGTCGCGCTTCCGCGCGTGCGTGACTTCCGCGGCATCAATCCGAATTCCTTCGACGGCAGAGGCAACTACAGCCTGGGCATCAAGGAGCAGCTGATTTTCCCCGAGATCGAGTACGATAAGATCGACAAGGTCCGCGGTATGGATGTCTGCTTCGTAACAACGGCAAATACGGACGAAGAGGGCCGCGAGCTGCTGAAGCTCATGGGCGCTCCGTTTGAAAAGTAAGGAGGGATTATTGTGGCCAAGACTTCTATGAAACTCAAGCAGAAGAGAGAGCAGAAGTTCTCTACGCGCGAATACAACAGATGCAAAATCTGCGGCAGGCCGCATGCCTACCTTCGCAAGTTCGGCATCTGCCGTATCTGCTTCCGTGAGCTGGCTTACAAGGGCCAGATTCCGGGCGTTAAGAAAGCAAGCTGGTAAAAGCTTTATAGGAGGTTAATAAATCATGCAGATTACTGATACAATCGCTGACCTGCTTACCCGTATCCGCAATGCTCAGTCTGCGAAGCATGAAACTGTTGACATCCCCGCTTCTAACATGAAGAAGGCTATTTGCCAGATTCTTGTTGACGAAGGCTATGTCAAGGGCTTCACGGTGACAGAGGACGGCAAACAGGGCGTCATCACCATTACACTGAAGTATGTCGAAGGCGGCGCACCCGCAATCAAGGGCCTCAAGAGAGTCTCCAAGCCGGGCCTGCGCATTTATTCCAACGCAGCAGAGCTGCCGAAGGTCATGAAGGGCCTGGGCACCGCAATCATCTCTACCTCGAAGGGCGTCATGACAGACCGCGAGGCCAGAAAGATGAATATCGGCGGCGAAGTTCTCGCGTTCATTTGGTAATCAGGGAGGTGCAATAACATGTCCAGAATTGGAAGAAAACCGATAAATATTCCCGCAGGCGTCGAGGTTACGGTCGACGGCAACTGCGTCACGGTCAAGGGACCCAAGGGCACACTGAGCCAGAAGTTCCAGCCGAGCATGCACATCGCGGTAGAGGGCGCTGAGATTGTTGTTACACGTCCGGACGACGAGAAGGAAAACCGTTCTCTGCACGGCCTCACCCGTACACTGATCCACAACATGGTCGTGGGCGTTACCGAAGGCTTCAAGAAGGAGCTGGAGGTCAACGGCGTCGGCTACCGTGTACAGAAGCAGGGCACGAACCTGGTCATGAATCTGGGCTATTCGCATCAGGTCATCGTCTCCGAGACAGACGAGATCAAGATCGAGGTTCCGGCTCCGAACAAGATCATCATTCTCGGTGCCGATAAGCAGAAGGTCGGTCAGTTCGCGGCGGAAGTCCGCGAGAAGAGACCGCCGGAGCCGTATAAGGGCAAGGGCATCAAGTATGTCGATGAGGTCATCCGCCGCAAGGAAGGCAAGACCGGTAAGGGTAAATAATAGGTTAGGAGTGAGATAGAAATGGTTAGTAAGGCAGATAAGAACGTAGCCAGACTTCGCCGCCACAAGAGAGTCCGCGGCAAGATCTCCGGCACACCGGAAAGACCGCGCCTCGATGTTTTCCGCTCCAACATGCATATTTACGCACAGATCATCGATGATGTGAACGGCGTCACGCTGTGCGCAGCATCCACGGTTGAGAAAGCGTTTACCGGCAACGGCGGAAACAAGGAAGCAGCACGCGAAGTGGGCAAGCTGATTGCCCAGAGAGCAGCAGATAAGGGTATCACCAATGTGGTTTTTGACCGCGGCGGCTATATCTTCCACGGCCGCGTCAAAGAGCTGGCCGACGGCGCCCGTGAGGGCGGCCTCAACTTCTAAGAAGGAGGAATTTTGTTTTGGCTATGAAAATTGACGCATCCACACTCGATCTGAAGGAGCGCGTTGTCGCGATCAACCGCGTTTCCAAGACCGTTAAGGGCGGCCGTATCTTCAAGTTCGCAGCACTTGTCGTCGTCGGCGACGGCAACGGCATTGTCGGCTTCGGCATCGGCAAGTCCGGCGAAGTTCCGGACGCTATCCGCAAGGGCATCGAGGACGCGAAGAAGAACCTGCAGAAGGTTGCGCTCCGCGGCTCCACGATTCCGCATGAGATCATCGGCGAGTTCGGCGCAGGCCGCGTGCTCCTGAAGCCCGCTGCCCCCGGTACCGGCGTTATCGCCGGCGGCCCGGTTCGTGCGGTCGTTGAGAGCGTCGGCATCAAGGATATCCGTACCAAGGCGCTGCGTTCCAATAATCCGTGCAACGTCGTCCGCGCAACACTCGCAGGTCTCGCACAGCTGAGAACCGCAGAGGAAGTCGCAGCGGTCCGCGGCAAGTCCGTGAAAGAGATTCTGTAAGGAGGTTTGCAAGATGGCAGACGTAAAGATTACGTTAAAGAAGAGCCTTATCGGCTGCAAGAAGCCCCAGCTTGCAACCGCCGAGGCGCTCGGCCTGCATAAGGTCGGCGATACGACAACACAGCCCGACAATGCACAGACACAGGGCAAAATCAATAAGATCATTCATTTGGTCGAGGTCAGCAAAGGCTAAGGAGGTGTGTTAGAATGAAGCTCAATGAACTCAGAGCTACGCCCGGCGCCATGCAGGAGCCGAAGCGTATCGGCAGAGGTCACGGCTCCGGAAACGGCAAGACAGCCGGCAAGGGTCACAAGGGTCAGAAAGCAAGAGCCGGTCACGGCTTCCGTCCCGGTTTTGAAGGCGGTCAGATGCCGCTGCAGAGAAGAATCCCGAAGAGAGGTTTCAACAATATCTTCGCAAAGGAGATTGTTGCAATCAATCTCAACGCCCTCAATGCTTTTGAAGACGGCGCAGTCGTCGATCAGGCGGCGCTCGTTGAAGCTGGCATCATCAAGTCCAACTGCGATGGCGTAAAGGTTCTTTCCAACGGCGCGCTTACCAAGAAGGTCACCGTTAAGGCCAACGCTTTCTCCGAAGCAGCCAAGGCGAAAATTGAAGCTGCAGGCGGGAAGGCCGAGGTGATTTAAGTTGTTCAACACACTTAAAAACGCTTGGAAAATTCCCGATCTCAGAAAGAAACTTCTCTTTACGCTTTTGATTATCGTTGCCTTCCGTTTTGGCTCCGTTGTGCCGGTTCCGTTTCTGGATGCCTCGGCACTCTCGGGCCTGATGGAAAGCGCCAATGAAACCGCACTGGGTTATATCAACATGCTCACCGGCGGCGCGTTCTCGAACGCCACGCTGTTCGCAATGGGTATCACCCCGTATATCAACTCCTCCATCATCATTCAGCTCCTGACGGTGGCCATTCCGCCGCTGGAGAGATTGGCGAAGGAGGGCGAAGAGGGCAGAAAGAAGATCGCCGCAATCACCAGATATGTGACGGTTGCCCTCGGCCTCATTCAGGGTACTGCGTATTATTTCTATCTGCGCAACAACAGCGTTACCCTGTACAATGACGGCTTCTCCGCAGTTTTCACTGCAGTCATCATTATTCTCACCTTTACAGCGGGTACTGCGCTGATCATGTGGATGGGTGAGCAGATCAACCAGAAGGGCGTCGGCAACGGCATTTCGATCATCCTGTTCGCAGGCATCGTCGCCCGCCTTCCGGTTACGATGGGTCAGGTCTGGAACTACTTCTCGGCTGCGCTGCAGTCCCCGGAGAGCTACGGCAAGTACTTCGTCTTTGCACCGCTGTTCATCGTCGTTTTCCTGGCGGTTATCTGGGTTATCGTTTTCATGAACGATTCCGAGCGCCGCATCCCCGTGCAGTATGCCAAGAAGGTCGTGGGCAGAAAGGTCTATGGCGGCCAGAGCACATTCCTGCCGATCAAGGTTACCATGAGCGGCGTTATGCCGATCATCTTCGCTTCCGCGATCCTTTCCATCCCGAGCACTATCCAGTTGTTCTGGAATCCGACTTCCGGTTTCTGGAAGAGCTTCTTCAATGCTTTCTCCTCCAACGGTTGGCTGTACAGCGTGCTGTATCTGATCCTCATCGTGCTGTTTGCTTACTTCTACATGACGATCCAGTACAATCCGCTCGAGATGGCAAACAACCTCCGCGCAAACAACGGCACGATTCCGGGCATCCGTCCGGGCCGTCCGACGGCGGAGTTCATCAGCAAAATCCTTTCCAAAGTTACACTCATCGGCGCGATCTTCCTCGCAGTCGTCGCGATTCTGCCGATTGTCTACGCGAACCTCACCGGTATGTATGGCCTTTCGATGGGCGGTACCTCCGTCATCATTATGGTCGGCGTTGCGCTTGAGACAGTCAAGCAGATCGAGTCTCAGATGATGATGCGCCATTACAAGGGCTTCCTGGACTAAGGAAGATACACACGAGAGACAAAAGTGACGAAAGGAGTCATGAAAATGAAGCTGATTCTTTTAGGTGCACCCGGTGCCGGTAAAGGCACACAGGCAGAAGTTATCTGCAAACATCTCGGTATACCCGCGATTTCTACGGGCAATATTCTGAGAGAAGCGCTGAAAAGCGGCACGGAAATGGGCCTCAAGGCGAAGACCTATATGGACGCCGGCCAGCTCGTTCCGGATGACGTCGTGATCGGCATCATCAAGGACAGACTGGCGGCTGAGGATTGCCGGAACGGCTTTATCCTCGACGGCTTCCCGAGAACCATTCCGCAGGCCGAGGCTCTGGATGCTTCCGGCATCATCATCGATCGGGTTATCGATATCGAAGTGCCCGATGAGAAGATCGTGACGAGAATGTCCGGACGCCGTGTCTGCGAAAAGTGCGGCTCCTCCTATCACCTGCTCTATAAGAAGCCGGAGAAGGAAGGCATCTGCACGAACTGCGGCGGCACCCTTGTTCAGCGCAAGGATGACCACCCCGATACCGTGAAGGACCGCCTGCGCGTTTATCACGAGCAGACCGAGCCCTTGAAGGACTACTACGAGAAGCAGGGTAAGCTGAAGATCGTGGAAGGCCAGGAAGAGGTTGCGGATACAACCGCCCTCACCCTTAAAGCATTAGAGGCGTAAGCATGATCAACCTGAAAACAACCCGCGAGCTGCGCTGCATGCGCGATGCGGGAAAAATTTCACAGGAAGCATTGCTGAAGGCCGGTGAAGCGGTCCGCCCGGGCGTTTCCACGCTCGAGCTGGACAGAATCGTCCGGAAAACAATCGAGAAAGCGGGCGCCGTGCCCAGCTTTCTCGGTTACGGCGATTTCCCGGCAAGCGCCTGCATTTCGGTAAACAATGTGGTTATCCACGGCATACCGTCAGCGAAGCAGATCCTCAGGGAAGGCGATATCGTCTCCATCGACGTCGGCGCATTCTATGAGGGCTTTCATGGCGACAACGCATGGACCTTCCCCTGCGGCGAGATCTCCATGGAGGCGCAGAAGCTGCTCGATGCAACGCGTGAAAGCCTGTTCCTTGCCATTGACAAGGCCCGCCCCGGCAATCGTCTGGGCGATATCGGCTCCACGGTGCAGCAGTATGTCGAAGCTCGCAATTACTCGGTGGTACGCGAATTTGTCGGCCACGGCGTAGGTGCGAAGCTGCACGAAGACCCCAGTGTTCCAAATTACGGCACACCCGGCAGGGGTGTGCGCCTGTTACCGGGCATGACGATCGCGATTGAGCCGATGGTCAACGCCGGCGGCTGCGAGGTGAACGTCCTCGGAGACGGCTGGACCACGGTAACGCGTGACGGCAGACTGTCCGCTCATTTTGAGCATACCGTTGCCATTACACCGGACGGCCCCGTGATTCTCACGGCGCTGGACTGAGGTGGCGGCATGGAGCTCAGACGCGGCGTGATTATGCGGTCGCGCGCAGGTCACGACAGAGGCGATTTTCAGGTGGTGCTCAGGCTGGACGGCGCGTACGCCTATATGGCGGACGGCAGACGCCGCACGCTGGAGAACCCGAAGAAAAAGAAGCTGATCCATCTGGCGCCCACCGGCGCCGTGCTCGGCGAAGAAAGCCTTTTGACCAATCGACAGATACGCGCGGCTCTCCGAGCATACAGAGAGCGTACAACGTAATTTATCCGATGAAGGATTGGTGTTATTATGTCAAAACAGGACGTAATTGAAGTTGAAGGAATCGTCAAGGAAGCTCTGCCGAACGCCACGTTTCAGGTGGAGATTCCGGGCGGGCACATGATCCTTGCCCATATCTCCGGCAAGCTGCGGATGAACTTCATCCGCATCCTCCCCGGCGACAAGGTCAAAGTGGAAATGAGCCCGTATGATCTGACCAAGGGACGCATTACCTGGCGTTCCAAGTAAATAAGGAGGGCACACAAATGAAAGTCAGACCTTCTGTTAAGAAGATGTGCGAAAAATGCAAGATTATCAAGCGCAAGGGTAAAGTCATGGTTATCTGTGAGAACCCGAAGCATAAGCAGCGCCAGGGCTGAGGCTCTGAAATTATCATGGAGGTGCAATAAGCATGGCTCGTATTGCTGGTATTGATTTACCCAGAGACAAAAGAATCGAGATTGCTCTTACCTACATCTTCGGCATCGGCCGCAAGACAGCGTCGGATATCTGCGCTGCAACAGGCGTTGATCCGGACATCCGCGTAAGAGATCTGTCTGAGGATGACGCAACAAAGTTAAGAGAATATATCGACCACCACTGCACAGTTGAAGGCGACCTTCGCCGTGACGTCGCGTTCGATATCAAGAGACTCATTGAGATCGGCTGCTATCGCGGTGTCCGTCACCGCAAGGGCCTGCCGGTTAGAGGCCAGC
Organism: Hominenteromicrobium sp.; assembly: GCA_051880755.1. Classification (GTDB taxonomy): domain Bacteria; phylum Bacillota; class Clostridia; order Oscillospirales; family Acutalibacteraceae; genus Hominenteromicrobium. The sequence continues at coordinate 3,112 of JBJEOO010000157.1, read as the reverse complement.
GCACAAAGACCAACGCGAGAACGCGCAAGGGTCCGAGAAAGACAATGGCCAACAAGAAGAAGTAATCGGGAGGGATTCTTAAATGGCAGCAACAAAAGGCGGAAAGAAAGCAGCAGTTACCGCAGTCCGCAGACGCCGTGAGCGCAAGAATATTGAGCGCGGCGCTGCACATATCCAGTCCACCTTCAACAACACGATCGTAACCATCACAGATACACAGGGCAACGCAGTTTCCTGGGCAAGCGCAGGCGAGCTCGGCTTCCGCGGCTCCAGAAAGTCCACGCCGTTCGCAGCGCAGACCGCTGCGGAGACTGCGGCGAAGATCGCCATGGAGCACGGCATGAAGAGCGTCGAGGTCTATGTCAAGGGACCGGGCGCAGGCCGTGAAGCTGCAATCCGTGCGCTGCAGGCGGCGGGTCTTGAGGTCAGCATGATCAAAGACGTTACACCGATTCCGCACAACGGATGCCGTCCTCCGAAGAGAAGACGCGTATAAAAGATTAGGAGGTTACACACAATGGCAAGATATACAGATGCTGTCTGCAAGCTTTGCCGCCGCGAGGGTCAGAAGCTGTTCCTCAAGGGCCAGAGATGCTACACAGACAAGTGCGCAATCACACGCAGAGCGTATGCACCGGGCCAGCACGGTCAGGGCAGAAAGAAGACGTCCGAGTACGGCATGCAGCTGCGTGCAAAGCAGATGACAAGACGTTACTACGGCGTTCTGGAGGGCCAGTTCAGACATTATTATGACATGGCCACCAAGATGCAGGGCAAGGCCGGCGACAACCTCCTCGTCCTTCTCGAGACCCGTCTCGACAACGTCGTGTACCGCTGCGGCTGGGCTTCCTCCAGAGCGGAAGCACGCCAGCTCGTCGTTCACGGTCATTTCACCGTCAACGGCCAGAAGGTTGACATCCCGTCCTATCTGCTGAAGGAAGGCGACGTCGTCGCGATTAAGGAAAACAGCCGCTCCTCGGAGAAGTTCAAGGCTGTTCTCGAAGCAAATGCAGCAAGACCGGTCGTCAAGTGGCTCGAGCTGAATGCCGCAGCCTGCGAGGCGAAGGTCGCAGCAATGCCCGAGCGTTCGGACATTGACCTCGAGGTTGACGAAACTCTCATCGTTGAGTTGTACTCCAAGTAATTCAGTAAACCTTATATGGATTTTACGGATTGCGTTGAATGTGTAAAGGAGGATCGCAAATGATTGAGATAGAAAGACCGAGAATAGAGACCGAGGAATTATCCAACGATAACACCTACGGCCGGTTTGTTGTCGAGCCGCTTGAGCGCGGCTTCGGCACCACGCTGGGCAACAGCCTGCGCCGTGTGCTCCTTTCCAGCCTGCCGGGTGTCGCGGTTAAGTCGATCAAAATCGACGGCGTCGTTCACGAATTCTCCACCATCCCCGGTGTAAAGGAAGACGTCACCGAGATCGTGCTGAACATCAAGGGCCTGATTGCGAAGCTGCACTGCGACGGTCCCAAGACCGTGGAGATCGCGGCGGAAGGTCCCTGCATTGTAACCGCGGATTCGATAAAGTGCGACAGCGAGGTTGAAATCCTCACCCCCACCCTGCACATTGCCACACTCGGAGAAGGCGCAAAGCTGTATATGGAGCTTGTGCTCGATAAGGGCAGAGGCTATGTTTCCGGCGAGCGCAATAAGCAGAACATGCCCCAGGGCGTGATCGGCGAGCTGGCAGTTGATTCTATTTACACACCGGTGTTAAAGGTAAACTTTAACGTGGAGCCTACCCGTGTCGGCCAGAGCATCGATTTCGATAAGCTGACGCTCGAGGTATGGACAAACGGAGTTATTACCGCTCAGGAGGCCGTTTCCCTCGCCGCAAAGGTTCTCACCGACCACCTCAATCTCTTCGTGGATCTGTCCGATAAGGGCAAGAGCACCGAGATCATGGTCGAAAAGGACGATAAGGGCAAGGAAAAGGTTCTGGAAATGACCATTGAAGAGCTGGACCTCTCCGTCCGCTCCTTCAACTGCCTCAAGCGTGCCGGCATCAATACGGTGGAAGACCTGCTCTCGAAGTCCGAAGAGGACATGATGAAGGTCAGAAACCTCGGCCGCAAGTCGCTGGAAGAGGTCATCTGGAAGTTGGCGTCTCTCGGCTTTAACCTCCGTAAGGACGATGAATAATTTTATTACGATACGATAGGAGTGACAATCATGCCGGGAACAAGAAAACTCGGAAGAGACACTGCGCATAGACTCGCTATGCTGCGCGGCCTCGTTACGTTCTTCTTCGAGAACGGAAAGATCGAGACAACAGCGACAAGAGCACAGGAAGTTCGTGCTCTGGCGGAAAAGATGATCACAATCGCGAAGGAAGACACCCTCGCGAACAGAAGAAACGTCATGGCGTTCATCACCAAGGAAAGCGTTACGAACAAGCTGTTCAAGGAGATCGCGCCGAAGTATGCGGACCGCAACGGCGGCTATACCCGCATCACAAAGCTCGGGCCGCGCCGCGGCGACGCAGCCGAGATGGCGATCATCGAACTGATCTGATTTGCATCAATCAAGCAAAGGGACTGTCGGAAAACCGGCAGTCCTTTGTGTTTTGTCTGCGGATGCCCGGCCGGAAGAGAAATTGTCGGGAATCCGCATGAATGCTTGTAATTTCGGTTGACTTCGGCTATAATAATACGGTAAACTGCGCAGTGTGCGCAAAAACGGAAAATGTGTTAAAGAGGTTTGCGTATGGGTTACTTTTACGCGGCGATGTGGATCATCGCCGGACTGGTGCTGATTTTCCGGCTCTCTAAGGAAAACAGGATTTTTTACCTTGCGGGCGCGTTTTTTCTCGTGCTTGGCGGCTGGTGGCTGGTCGACGCGCTGCGGCCCGAGTGGCTGGTCTTTCAGGGCGTTCCGGGCATCGTGCTCAAGGTGATTACCGGTGCGGTGCTTGCTGCGCTTGCGGTGCGATTTTTCATGCTGAACCGTTCGGAAACCAAGCGGCATAAATCCGATAAAGAAGATTGAGCATTCTCGCTCGGAAAGGACAGTGATTGTCAATATGGGTGCTTTTCTGGCGGTTACGCTCAAGGTCGCCGTCATCCTCCTGCTGATTCTGGTCGGCTATTTCTCGGTA
>JBJEOO010000156.1:0-2462 GCA_051880755.1 Hominenteromicrobium sp. | reverse complement strand
AAGGGAGCAGAGACCGTGCGGTATCTGCTCCTTTTTTCTGCCTGAAATGGTTTTGCCTTACATGGACGCCCCCCACACGCAAATCCTGACACATTTCCAAAAAATTTTCTTTCCGTATAGTTTACAGGATGCGGCGCAGACTAGCAAGAGCACACACCAAACGGAAAGGAAGGAAACGCCATGCTGAAAGGAATTCTCGCGACGCTTGTCTCTATTGTCCTGCTTTTTGTGCTGACAAAGCTGATGGGCAACAAGCAGATTGCGCAGATGAATCTGTTCGATTATGTCGTCGGCATCACAATCGGCTCGATTGCGGCGGAGATGGCGACGAATCTCGACGGCGACACGTTCGGCTGCGCGGTCGCGATGGTGATTTTTGCGCTCACGGCGTTCGGCATCTCGGTCGCGACGAATAAATCCCTGCGGCTGCGCGCGTTTTTCGCCGGGCGGCCGATCGTCCTGATGCGAAACGGCAAGCTGTACCGCGGCGGGCTGAAGGCGGCGCACCTCGACCTCAGCGAATTTCTGGCCGTCGCGCGTCTGGCGGGGTATTACGACCTCTCCGAGGTCAGCGGCGCGATTTTCGAGCACAACGGCAGCATCAGCTTTCTGCCGTTCGCGCAGCACCGCCCGTATACCCCGGCGGACGCGAATATCGGCGTGAAGCCGCAGGAAATCCTGTATGATGTGATTCTCGACGGGCGCATTATGGATGACGCGCTGCACCGGGCGGGCAAGGATCGGGAATGGCTCAAAAAGCATATGCGCGCCGAAGGCTATAAGGACGAGCGTGAGATTCTGCTCGCGCTGGCCGGTACGGACGATACCGTGACGTTTTTCGGAAACGAAGCATAAAAGTCGGAATTGCCGCCTTTTCGGTCTGCATCCGGCCTGTTCTGCCGGGGCGCTCCGTGGTATACTGATGCTATCAGATATTACGGAGGTTTTGTAAAATGGAACAGGTTTTTAATCCTTATCTGCCGCTCTGGGAGTATGTGCCGGACGGCGAGCCGCATGTGTTCGACGGCCGCGTGTATATTTACGGCTCGCATGACAGGGCACACGGCGTGAAATACTGCGAAGGCGATTACGTCACATGGTCTGCACCGGTGGACAATCTCAAGGACTGGCGCTATGAAGGCGTGATTTACCGGCGGACACAGGACCCCTCGAACGCAGACGACCGCTTCCAGCTCTGGGCGCCGGATGTGACGAAGGGTCCCGACGGCCGCTATTATCTGTATTACTGCTTCTCGTTCTATCCGGAAATCGGCGTGGCGGTCGCGGACAGTCCCGCCGGCCCGTTTGAATTCTACGGCCATGTCCGGTATCCCGCGCATCTGTACGGCGGCAAGGAGCTTAACGAGTATCTGCCGTTCGATCCCGCCGTTCTCACCGACGACGACGGCCGCGTTTACCTGTACTACGGCTTTGCGGGCAAGCCGGGCATGAAGCTGCCGGATTTCAAAAAGCTGCGCGAGCTGGGCGTGGAGCAGATTACGCCGGAGATTATGGAGCAGATCGGCGTGGAGATGAGCCCCGGCGGTATGGCGGTGGAGCTGGAAGCGGATATGCTCACGATGAAGGCGGAGCCGCACATGTGCTTCCCGAGCGCAAAGAACAGCGCGGGTACGGGCTTTGAAGGACACGGCTTCTACGAGGCGTCTTCCATCCGCAAGGTCGGCGGAAAGTACTGCTTCGTTTATTCCAGCGAGCTGAGCCACGAGCTGAGCTATGCGGTCAGCGACCGGCCGCTGGAGGGCTATGTCTACGGCGGCGCGCTGGTTTCAAACGGCGACATCGGGCTGAACGGCCGCACAGCGCCGGTGAATACGCTCGGCAACAACCACGGCGGTATGGTGCAGATCGGCGGGGACTGGTACATCTTCTACCACCGTCAGACGAACGGCACGGAGTTTTCGCGGCAGGGCTGCGCGGAAAAGCTCACATTCCGGCCGGACGGCAGCATCGCGCAGGCGGAAATCACCAGCTGCGGTCTGAACGGCGGTCCGCTTGCGGCGCAGGGGGATTACCCGGCGTCCATCGCGTGTCACCTGACCAGCAGAAAGACCATGAGCCGCATCGATTACCGCGATCCTGTCATGCGCGAACAGACACGGATTACGGAAGAAAACCGCGAACAGTACATTACGCAGATTGAGGACGGTACGCGCATCGGCTACAAGTACTTTGATTTTCAGAACACTGCCGCTGTTGCGCTCGAACTGCGCGGCATGCTGCAGGGCTGTGTGACCGTGTCCCTTGATGAAGCGCAGACGCAGATTGTCGGCAGGGCGGAGACGGCGCCTGCACAGACATGGCAGAGCGTTGAGATTCCGGTTGACATTGCGGACGGCACGCATGCGCTGTACTTCACCTTCTCTGGCGAGGGCGCTACGGACTTCCGGCGCCTTACCTTTGTGCAGGCGTAATCATATAAAAAACACGAAGCCGGGCGGCGA
>JBJEOO010000155.1:0-2468 GCA_051880755.1 Hominenteromicrobium sp. | reverse complement strand
GTATGCGACGGCGCCGGTGCCCGCAATGACATTGACACCCGGCTGAAAGCGCAGAGAACCCGCCCAGCCGACGTAGGTGTCACACTGGCAGACAACGCGGTCGGGGGAGAGCACCTCGGCGCACGCCTCAAACGGTTCTTCCTCGGAGCCTTCCCCTTCGCCGTAGCAGCTGATGCCAAGACCGAGGCAGGCGATGTCGTCCGGCGTGATGCCCGCCGCGCGGCATACGGCGCCGACGCCTTCGGACACCATCTTTTTAACGCCGTCCTTATGTCCTTCCAGCACGGTGCAGCCCGCGCCGCGATAGCGCGCGAAGACCCGCCCGTTTTCGTCGCCGAGCAGAAATGCCGCCTTTGTTCCGCCGGAATCAATGCCGAGATAATACATACGATCTCCTCCAAGTCCGATGATACCTGTATCATAGCACAGAACCGCGGGGACAGCAAGCCTTTTCCGCCGCCCGGAATGTGCACCCTATTCCGGGGCAGTCCGTATTGGTGTAATTACCTGTTTTTCCGCTTTGTGGAAATCAAAAATTTTCTTCCGCAGGGGGTCGACAAACGGCCTGGTATGATGTATACTAATAGTTACTCGCGGCGGGAAAAACGCGCGATATCCACAAGATATTGTATTTATGGATAATTATGCAGATGCGATACAAAATATGAAGCATGAGTTTTTAAGGGAGGAAAGCGCAGATGAAGATCATCAAGAGAAATGGTTCGGAAGCCGCATTCGATATCAGCAAGATCATCGTTGCGGTCACAAAGGCCAACAATGCGGATGCGCATCATCGGGAGCTGACAAGCGAACAGATCCGTATCATTGCGGCAAATGTCGAGGCAAAATGCATGGAAATGGGCCGTGCGCCGTCGGTTGAGGAGATTCAGGATCTGGTCGAAAATCAGATCATGGGGCAGGGTGCCTTCGAGGTGGCCAAGCAGTATATCCGATACCGCTATACCCGTTCTCTTGCCCGCCGTGCCAACACGACGGATAACCAGATCCTCAGTCTGATCGAGTGCAACAACGAGGAAGCCAAGCAGGAAAACGCGAATAAAAATCCGACCGTCAACAGCGTTCAGCGCGATTATATGGCCGGTGAGGTTTCCAAGGACATCACCCGCCGCATTCTGCTGCCGCAGGAAATTGTGGAAGCGCATGAGCAGGGCATCATCCATTTTCACGATATGGATTACTTTGCCCAGCATATGCACAACTGCGACCTTGTCAACCTCGAGGATATGCTCCAGAACGGCACGGTCATCACCGGCACACTGATCGAAAAGCCGCACAGCTTTTCGACAGCCTGCAACATTGCGACGCAGATTGTTGCGCAGGTTGCAAGCAACCAGTACGGCGGCCAGAGCATCAGCCTTGCGCATCTCGCGCCGTTTGTGCAGGTCTCCCGCGATAAAATCCGCGCCGAGGTGCTGCTCGAGGTGGAAGAGCTCGGCGGCTCGGCTTCCGAGGAAAAGATTTCCGAAATCGTGGAGCGCCGCCTGCGCGAAGAGGTCAAGCGCGGCGTACAGACGATCCAGTATCAGGTCGTCACGCTGATGACGACGAACGGTCAGGCACCGTTTATCACGGTGTTTATGTATCTGAACGAAGCGAAGAACGCGCGCGAAAAGCGCGACCTCGCGATGATCATCGAAGAGGTTCTGCTGCAGCGCTATGAGGGCGTCAAGAACGAAAAAGGCGTTTGGGTTACGCCTGCGTTCCCGAAGCTGATCTACGTTCTGCAGGAGGACAACATCACGCCGGACGGCGAATACTACTACCTCACGGAGCTTGCCGCGAAGTGCACCGCCAAGCGCATGGTGCCGGACTACATCTCCGAAAAGAAGATGAAGGAGCTGAAGGAAGGCAACTGCTTCCCGGTTATGGGCTGCCGCAGCGCGCTCAGCCCGTGGAAGGACGAAAACGGAAACTATAAATTCTACGGCCGCTTCAATCAGGGCGTCGTCACGCTGAACCTCGTGGACGTCGCGCTCAGCTCCGGCGGCGATATGGAGAAATTCTGGAAGATTTTTGACGAGCGGCTCGACCTGTGCTACCGCGCGCTGATGTGCCGCCACAACCGCCTGAAGGGCACGCTTTCGGATGCCGCGCCGATCCTCTGGCAGTACGGTGCGATTGCCCGCCTCAAGAAGGGGGAGCCGATCGATAAGCTCCTGTACGGCGGCTATTCGACAATCTCGCTCGGCTATGCGGGTCTGTGCGAATGCGTCCGCTACATGACGGGCAAATCCCATACCGATCCGAGCGCCACGCCGTTCGCGCTTTCGGTCATGAAGTACATGAATGCGGCCTGCGAGCGCTGGAAGGCGGAGACGACGATCGGCTTCGGCATTTACGGCACGCCGCTCGAGAGCACCACGTATAAGTTCGCAAAGTGCCTGCAGAAGCGCTTCGGCATCATCAAGGGCGTCACGGACAAGCCGTATATCACGAACAGCTATCAT
>JBJEOO010000154.1:0-2495 GCA_051880755.1 Hominenteromicrobium sp. | reverse complement strand
AAACGGCAAGATGTTTTTCATCATTTCGCAGAAGAGCGGAGAAATCGCCGAGCGCATCATGAAGGAGCTGGATCGCGGCGTGACCTTCCTGAAATCGCGCGGCGGATATCTGAAGCAGGAGGGCGAAATGCTGTTCTGCGCGGTTCGCCGTTTTGAGGTTTTCAGCATCAGTGAGATTATCCGGCAGACGGACCCGGACGCGTTTGTCATTGTCGGCGACGCGGGCGAGATTGCCGGCGAGGGCTTCAAGCCCGTGCGCTCCGATGACCGCACGCTCGGCGAGATTGTGCAGTCTCTGCGCAGGGACAAAACAGACGGCGGGCCGGAAAAGCAGAATACGGAGAAAGAAAAAGCAGACGGCCGTTAAGCCGCCTGCTTTTCCGGGTTATGCTTACCGGCAGTTCTGCTGACTGCCGTAGCCGGATTTGTTCTCCGCGCCGTTCTTCGTGCGGTTGGAACCGTTCTGGCTGCCGGAATTCTGGTTGGAACTCGAATTGGCGTTGTTTTTTGAGTTGCTTCCGGAATTCTGGTTTTTGGAATTGTAATTGTTCATGAAAATCACCCCTTCCGAAAAGTAGTCTGCCCGCCCTGAGGCGGTTTATACACGGCAGTTTCGGAAACGGGAAAGGAAGGAGACCGATATGGAGCTGCCCGCAGCTTTTGAAAAAAGAATGCAGGAGATGCTCGGCGCAGAGTACCCGGTGTTCCGCACGTCCTATGAGCAGCCGCATAAGCGCGGCATACGTCTGAATACGCTGAAATGCGATGCGGAAACGCTTGCGGCGTCGCTGCCTTTTCCGCTGGTGCAGACGCCGTTTTCGCCGCTCTCCTATTATGCGCCGGAAGACGTCAAAATGACGGCGCTCCCGCTTTATCATGCGGGCGCGTTTTATTCGCAGGAGCCGTCCGCTTCCTCCGCCGTTACGCTGCTCGCGCCGGAGCCGGGCGATAAGGTACTCGATCTCTGTGCCGCACCGGGCGGAAAGTCGACTCAGATTGCGGCGCTGACCGGCGACCGCGGCCTGCTCTGGTCGAACGAGGTGGTCCGCAGCCGCGCCTGTGTTCTCGCCTCCAATATCGAGCGCATGGGTATTCGGAATGCGGTTGTGTCGTCCGTGTATCCGGAGGTACTCGCGGAGAAGCTCACGGGATATTTCGATAAGGTTCTTGTCGATGCACCGTGTTCCGGCGAGGGCATGTTTCGCCGTGACCCGGCGGCTGCCGATGAATGGAGTCCGGAGCATGTGACGTCCTGCGCCGCACGGCAGACGGCGATTCTGGCTTCAGCCGCACGCTGTGTGCGCGAGGGCGGCATACTCGTCTATTCAACCTGCACGTTTTCCGAAGAGGAAAATGAAGGGGTTGTCCGCCGTTTTCTGCGGGAGAACCCGGAATTTGTGCTCGAAAAGCCGCAGGTTCCGTTCGGGCGGCCCGCGTACGGAACGAACGCCGTGCGCATTTTTCCGATGGATGGCGGAGAAGGCCATTTCGCGGCGCGCTTTCGCCGTACGGCGCCGAATGCTTCCGCCGCTGTGCCGTATGCCGGGGAACCGGACAGGCAGACGGACGCGGCCGCGCAGGCGCTGTATGCACAGCTGTTTTCCGACCGGCCGGGGCGGTTTGCGCGTGTGAAAGACCGTGTGCTGCTCCTGCCCGATGAGCTGCCCGTGCTGAGCGGCCTCGGGGTGCTGCGTGCCGGGGTGGAATTCGGTGAGCTGAAGAAGAATCGCATGGAGCCGGCGCACGGTATCTTTATGGCAAGCCGTGCGGAGCATTGCCGGAGCGTGCTTTCGCTTGCGCATAACGACCCCGCGCTGGCCGCCTTTCTGCGCGGCGAGGAGATCCCCGCGGAGCGGCTGCAGGGCTATACGGCGGTGGCCGCAGACGGCATCGTGACCGGCTTCGGCAAGGCTTTCGGCGGCGTACTGAAAAACAAATACCCCAAGGGACTGCGGATTCATCCGTGAATTTCATCAGAAAAATATAAAAACTTTTTGATTTCACATCCGTTCTTTGTCGGTTTTTTGACGCAATTCCGGAGGGAGAAACTTGCAAAAAAACGCCAAAAGTGATAAAATAGCAAAAAAGCCATTCAGGAAAGAAGTGTTCAAGATGCAGGAAATCAAAATTGAGCGCACTACAGCGCCCAAGGCAAAGCCGACAGACGAAAGCAAGCTCGGTTTTGGCAAGATTTTTACCGATCATATGTATGTTATGGAGTACAACCCGCAGCAGGGCTGGCACGATCCGAAGATCATGCCCTATCAGGATATTTCGCTTGAGCCCTCCGCGATGGTGTTCCATTATGGTCAGGAAATGTTTGAAGGCATGAAGGCCTATAAGTGTGAGGATGGCCGCATCCTCCTGTTCCGCCCGAACAAGAATATTGAGCGCGCGAACAACTCCAACAGAAGACTCTGCATTCCGGAAATCCCGGAGGATGATTTCCTCAACGGCATCAAGACGCTGGTTTCCGTCGATGCAGACTGGATCCC
>JBJEOO010000153.1:0-2499 GCA_051880755.1 Hominenteromicrobium sp. | reverse complement strand
GTACGAGATGCTGACCGGCCAGCTTCCGTTTGTCGCGGACAATGCCGTGTCGGTCGCGATTATGCAGATGCAGGCGGAGCCGACGCCGCCGACGCGCATCAACCCCTCCATTCCGAAGGGACTCGAGGAGATTACGATGCACGCCATGGAAAAGAACCCGGCGCAGCGCTTCCCCTCCGCGGCCGATATGCTCGAGGATGTCGAGCGGTTCCGCCGCAATCCGGAGATTGTGTTCAACTACGGCAACCAGATGGATCATGCCTACGCGCGCAGCACGGATATTTACGATGATGTGCGTTCCACACCGCAGAAATACAACGATAATTATGAATATGAGGAAGAATACGTCCGCTCCAAGAACGGCGCGCGCGCCTCGATGATCATCACCGGTATTGTGGCGGCGCTTCTGGTGGTCGGCGTTGTGGTCGGCGGCATCTTCCTCTGGAACTATTTCCAGAGCATGAGCACGCAGGAGGTTTCCGATGAGATTGATCTGCCCAACTTTGTCGGCATGATTTACGAAACGGAGATCAAGGATAATCCCGAATATGCGGATCTGGAATTTGAGATTACGATGGGCAACGTGCCGAGCAAGGCGCCCGGTGAGGTGCTTCGCCAGACGCCGGCGGCCGGCATGAAGGTCAAAAAGGGCAAGACGATTTCCCTGACCGTCAACGGCGAGCTTGAAAAGGTGGTCGTGGAGGAGACGAAGGGCGATAAGCAGCAGGATGCTTATAATAAGCTCAAAGCACTCGGCCTCGACCCGGAGATTCAGGCGGTTGCCGATGACGAAACGGCAGTCGGTTATGTTGTCAAAACCAATCCGCCGGCCGGTACGGAGGTTACAACCGGCACGAAGATCACGATTTATGTCAGCTCCGGACCGTCTAAGGAGCAGGTGACGGTGCCGCAGATTGTCGGGTCCTCTCTGGCAGCGGCCAGAAAGGATCTGGAAGACAGCGGATTTGTCGTGGAGGTTCAGTACGACGATAAGAGCCAGGAGGACGAAGGAACGGTGCTTTCCTGCGACCCGAAGCCCGGTGAAAAGGCGGCCAAGGGATCCGTGGTTAATCTGGTTGTCAGCTCCGGCAAAGGCGCAACCAAAACGGTGCATTACGATATTCCGCTGCCGAGCAATGTCTCCGAGGATCTCACCATGAAGATCTATGTGGACGGCGCGCTCTATGATACGCGTACCGTCAACCCGTCCGTGTCCCAGTACACCAGCGCGACGTTCAGCGGCACGGGGCGTTCCAGCCTGACCATCCGCCTGAACGATCAGGACTATATTTCGGCCGAGATCAATTATGATGCGCAGAGTATCGACGTGTATTCGCAGCTTCCGTATACAACGCCGGCGCCGGCTGCAACCGAACCGCCCGAAACGTCGGATGCAGGCACAGGCGGCAATTCGGGCGACGGTCAGATTACGACCCATTAAAGGCGGGCAATATGCGTGAAACATTGACCGGCCTCGTCCTCAAGGGAATCGGTGGCTTCTATTATGTGCAGTGCGGCGAAACCCTGTATGCCTGCCGTGCGCGCGGCAAATTCCGCAAGGAACGCATTTCGCCGTATGCGGGCGACCGGGTACGGTTTGCGGTTGATGAAAACGGCGATGGCTATCTTTCGGAGATTCTGCCTAGAAAGAATTTTCTGGTGCGTCCGCCGCTGGCCAATCTCGATAAGCTCTTTATCGTGTCTTCGGTCAGCGACCCGCAGCCGAGCACCCTGATTATCGATAAAACCATTGCGGCGGCGGAGCTGAAGGGCATCGAACCGGTGCTGGTCTTTACGAAGACCGATCTGGACGACGCCGCGCCGCTGCGTGAGATCTACGGCGGCATCGGCATTCGGTGCTATTTTGTGTCCTCCGTCGACGGCGTCGGCGTGGAAGCGCTGCGTCCGGAGCTTTCGGGCTGCGTGTCGGCGTTTACCGGCAATTCCGGCGTCGGAAAGTCCACGCTGCTGAATGCGCTGATGCCGGAGCTGGTGCTGGAAACCGGCGAGATCAGCAAAAAGCTCGGGCGCGGCCGGCATACGACGCGTCATGTGGAGCTGTATCCGGTAGAGGGCGGCTATGTGGCGGACACGCCGGGCTTTTCCACCATGGATATCGACCGCTACGAGCTTTTCCGCAAGGAGGAGCTTCCGGGGGGATTCCGCGAGTTTGCGCCTTACCTTAACGAATGCCGGTTTACCTCCTGCTCGCACACCTGCGAGAAAGGCTGCGCCGTTCTGGAAGCGGTGGAGGCGGGAAGAATCTCCCGGTCACGGCTTGAAAGCTATATCGCCATGTACAATGAAGTCAAGGACATAAAGGAGTGGCAGTTATCAAAGAGCAGAAATGTATGATCATCGGCGCCGTGCCGCTGACCTCCGACAAAATTTTCAAAGAGTTTGATCCGCGTGATTACTTTGTGATCTGCGCGGACGGCGGTTATGATACAGCCGTGCGGTTCGGTATCCGGCCGGATCTGGTCATCGGAGATTTCGATT
>JBJEOO010000152.1:0-2502 GCA_051880755.1 Hominenteromicrobium sp. | reverse complement strand
CGATGTGCGGCCTGATGATTCCCGCGGCGGACGGCAGCGAGATTTCCGTATTCCGCCATGTGCTTGCCGATATCGGCGACGAGCAGAGCATTGAGCAGTCACTCTCGACGTTCTCCGCGCACATGACGAACATCATCCGCATTCTGGAGCTTGCGGATGACAGCAGTCTGATTCTCATTGACGAGCTGGGCGCGGGCACGGACCCGGTGGAGGGTGCGGCGCTTGCGATTTCGATTATTGAGGCGATGCGGGCGAAGGGCGCGCGCATTATGGCGACGACGCATTACGCCGAGCTGAAGGCCTATGCGCTGCAGACCGACGGGGTGGAAAACGGCTGCTGTGAATTCGATGTTTCCACGCTGCGCCCGACGTACCGGCTTCTCATCGGCGTGCCGGGCAAGTCGAACGCGTTTGCCATTTCCAAGCGGCTCGGTATGCCGGAGAATATTGTTGAGCGTGCCAAAACGCTCGTATCCGAAGAGAGCACGACGTTCGAGGAGGTTGTGTCCCGTCTGGAGGAAAGCCGCCGCAGAATGGAGGATGAACGGCGTGACGCCGAGCAGTACCGCATCGACGCCGAGCGCATGATCCGCGAGGCGGAGGCAGTGCGTGAACGCGCGGAAAAGGACGCGAAGAACGAGGTGGAGCGCGCGCGGCAGGAAGCGGCGACGCTCGTGCAGAAAACGCGCCAGCAGGCGCAGGGCCTGCTCGATGAGCTGGACGCGCTGCGCCGTGAGAAGCAGGCGGAGCTTTCCGCCGAGCAGAAGGCGCGGCTCAAGGCGGGTATCCGCGACCTGGAAAAGACCAGTGACCCCGTTCATGAGAAGCGGGAGGACTCGGAATATGTGCTGCCGCGTCCGCTGAGGGTCGGCGACAACGTGCTGATCTATGATATTGATAAGGCGGCCACGGTGCTGGAGCTTCCGAAAACGGGTGATATGGTGCTGGTGCAGGCGGGCATTGTCAAAACGCGTGTGCCGATGAAAAACCTGCGCCTGACGGATAAGAAGGCCAGAGAGAAGAAGCTCGGCGGCCGCCGCAATGTGACGAAAACCGCCGATACCGCAAGCGTGCGCAGCGAGATTGATGTGCGCGGTATGAACGTTGAGGAAGCGATTCTGGAGGTCGACGCCTTTATCGACCATGCGCTGCTGCGCAATCTGAACCAACTCACCATCATTCACGGCAAGGGCACCGGCGTGCTGCGCAGCGGCATTCAGCAGCATCTCAAGCGCCACAAGGCGGTCAAAAGCTTCCGTCTCGGTGTGTACGGCGAGGGTGAAAGCGGCGTCACGGTGGTGGAACTGAAATAACGGAAAGACCCGGCGAAAGTCGGGCCTTTCGTATCTTTTCCTTGACACGGGCGCGGAATGAACGTAGAATAAATACAGAACGTTCCGCAGCTTTTGGGCTGCGATGGGAAATACCGGGACGATGTCCCGCAGAAAGGGCAGTGGTTTTGATATGACAAGCGTATATCAGGCGGGCGTGCGGCGAATGGTGTCGTTCCTGCTCGCATTTGTTTTTCTTTTCTCCGTTTGTGCGTTTCCTGCGCTGGCAGATGAAGCCGGGGATTCGGCTTCCGACACCGGTTCTGTGTCCGTACCGGAACCGTCCGTGGATTTTTACGTTTATGATGAAGCGAACGTGCTCAGCGCGGAAACCAAGAATACAATCCTGACAAAGAACGCGGAGCTGAATGAAAAGTACGGCGTGCAGATCGTTGTGATGACCGTGGCGCAGCTTCCCGGCAGCGATCTGGAATCGAGGGCATCGTATCTGACCTCGGTGATCCGCGAATGGAAGATCGGCGGCGAAGCGGGAAACGGCCTGATTCTGGCGCTGTCCATCGCGGATGAGGATTACGTTGCGGTGGCCGGCGACAGCTTCAAGCAAGAATTTACCAACGCGGTGCTCAAGAACCTTTTGAACGAGCAGCTTGAGCCGGATTTCAAAGATAAGGCTTATGATGCGGGCGTTGCGAAATTCTTCTCGGCAGCGGCCCAGCAGGCGGAGACCTATGCGGCGTCGCTGGCGGCTGCAAGTGCGGAGCCTTCCGCGGAGCCGGAAGCGTCTGCGGCACCGGAGAGCGCGGAAGCAGAGAAAAGCGGCGGAAACGTGTTCCTCTCGGTTCTCAAATTCCTCGGAATCTTTCTTCTGATTCTGCTGGCTCTGGTGGCTGTTTTCCTGATTGTCGTTATAATCCACGGACAGATGGTGCGCAAAAAGAGACGGGAGGCCCGGCGCAGAAGAGCCCAGCAGCGCGGCGGCACACCGGCGGCCAGACGGCCGTCCAGCACGGCGGCGCGCCGTTCCGGATCCGCGCAGGATGACGACTACCGTGCATTTATGAACCGGTACAAATAAAAAAGCATAAGAAAACCGTGAAACCGGCACTCCACCGGCTTCACGGTTTTTTCTTGTATGGGTTTTACCGCTTTGCGCGCTGCTGGATGATCGAGGCCATTTCGGAAAGCCCCGCCTTTGCCGCCTCCCGGGCGG
>JBJEOO010000151.1:0-11000 GCA_051880755.1 Hominenteromicrobium sp. | reverse complement strand
CCCTGCACGACGGCGGAGAAATGCTGATCCGCAAAGCGCAGATCCATCGCGCTGCCGGTCATATTGATGAGAATCACCGGCTTGCCGGTTTCCGCCACAGCCTCCATCAGGCGGCGCTGCGGCTCGGGCAGGAGCAGATCCGCCTTGTCGCCGGAACCGCCCGCATTGCTCTCATGCATTTCCTCGCCTTCCAGATTCTCATTGAGACCGACGACGAGCACGACGACATCGCTGTGCTCCGCAACCGTCTGTGCCTCGGCCAGCCGGTCGTTCGGCAGGCCCAGCCCCTCCACACGGTCGCGGTACAGATGCGCGCCTTCGGAATACAGCACGCGGGCCTTGTCGCCGACGTAATCCTGAATGCCCTCGAGCACCGTGATATAGCGCGAAGCCGTGCCGTGATAATTGCCGATGAGCGACATGCGGTCGTTCGCGTTCGGCCCGATCACGCCGATGGTGCGGATCTTTTCGAGCTTCAGCGGCAGAATGCCGTCGTTTTTCAGGAGGACAACGCTCTTGCGCGCCGCTTCCTCGCTGAGCGCGAGATGCTCCGCGCATTCGACCTTTTCGTACGGGATCGCGTTGTACGCGCAGTTTTCGTCAAACTCGCCGAGCAAAAAGCGCGTCGTAAACACCCGCTCCGTTGCCGCCGTGATGTCGTCCTCGGTGATAAGCCCATCCTCCAGCGCGCGGAGCAAGTACAGATAGGTGACGCCGCAGTTGACGTCGCAGCCCATTTTGATGGCGAGCGCCGCGGACTCCTCCGCCGTCGCCGTGATATGGTGGTGGTTGTGGAAATCGGAGATTGCCCAGCAGTCCGAAACATAGTGACCCTCAAAGCCCCATTTGCCGCGCAGGATTTTCTGCATCAGCAGCTCGCTGCCGCAGCAGGGTTCGCCGAGCGTGCGGTTGTACGCGCCCATGACGGACTCGACCTCTCCCTCCTTCACTGCGGCTTCAAACGCAGGCAGATACGTCTCCCAGAGATCCTTTTCGCTGACCTCGGCGTCAAACTCATGGCGCAACGCTTCCGGTCCGCTGTGTACGGCGTAGTGCTTTGCGCACGCCGCAACCTTCAGATATTCGCCGTCGCCCTGCAGACCTTGGATATACGAAACGCCGAGCCGCGCCGTAAGGTACGGGTCCTCGCTGTATGTTTCCTGACCTCTGCCCCAGCGCGGATCGCGGAACAGATTGATATTCGGCGACCAGAAGGTCAAGCCCTTGTAGATGTCGTGATCGCCGTGCTTTACGGCTTCATTGTACTTGGCGCGCGCTTCCGTCGATACGGCGTCGCCGATTTTTTTCATGATGTCCTCGTCGAACATCGACGCCATCGCGACCGGCTGCGGAAACATGGTTGCCGTACCCGCGCGCGCCACGCCGTGCAGCGCCTCATTCCACCAGTTATACGCCGGAACGCCGAGCCGCTCAATGGCGGGCGCGTCGTATTTCAGCTGCGACGCGCGTTCCTCTATCGTCATCTGTGCCACAAGCGCCTTTGCGGCAGCCTGCGCTTTTTTCCTGTCTCTCATTTTGAAAGTGCCCCCAAAACTCGGAATTTACTGAAATTATAGCACGCAAAAAACGGCAGGTCAATCCAAAACGATCCGGTCGATCATGCCGTCCAGCCAAAGCGCCATCGCTTCGTCCCTTACGTCTGCGGCAAAGCGATCCGCCTGCAGCCAGCTTTGGTAAAGCAGCTGAAACACGCAGGACGCAATCTCCGCCGAACAGCTAAACCGAACGCCGTGGCGCTGCATCGTCTCCGCCGCCAAGCGGTTCTGCTCCGAAAACGCGGAAAGTGACGAGGCAGAAACCTTGCGCGTCACGCGCTCTGCCGTCTCCGCGTCCAAGTTGGCTAAGATCGGGTAGTCCTGCATCCGGTCATACAGCGCCGCAAACGCTTGCTTTGCCCGCTCCTTTCCCGTCAGGTGTGTATTTTGCAGGAGCACCTCTTCCACGGACGCGAAAATTTCCTGCTGTGCACGCTGCACGATCGCAAGATACAGCGCTTCCTTGCTCTCATAAAACGCATAGAAGGAGGCTTTTGCGATGTGTACCGCCGCGCAGAGCGCATCGATCGTCACTTTCTGCAAACCGTGCGCCGCAAAGAGCCGCTCGCCCTCCTGCAGCAAAAGCGCATCGATACGCGCTTTTTCCGCCTTACCGAATTTCGGCACCGTCCTGCGCCCCCTTTTCTCCGTTCAGCCGAACGAGTAAAATCTGGCTGCGCCTGCGCGTGCTCGGCAGGAAGTTCAAAAGTCGAAGCCACAGCGGCTGCCGATCTTTCAGCAGATCGCCTGTTGCCCATGCGGAAATCAATCGGACGCCGAAAGATTCTACCTCCTGCGCGCGGTCTATGCCCCAGCAAAACGGGCTGCTCACGCCGCGCCCGACAAAGCTGCTATGGACAACATCTGTGCACAAAAGTGCCTGTGGAAACGCCGCACGGAGTATGTTGAAAATTTTCTGTATCTCATCCGGCGTGAAATACATCAGCATCCCCTCCGCCAGAAGAAATACAGGCGTATCGGCCGTGACCGGAACCTGTGCCGTCCAGTCCATTTCCAATACCGAACCCGCGATACAGCGGATGCGCGGGTTCGGCACCATCAGCGCACGGCGCAGCTCCGCTACCTCGGGCAGATCCATGTCAAACCATTGCATCTGTCCGTTATCCACACGATACGCACGCGTATCCAGCCCGCAGCCGAGATTCACCACAACGCCCGTCGGATGCTCCGACAAAAAGCGCGCGACCTGCTCATCCATCACGGCGGTGCGCGCCAAAATGCCCTGAACCGAAACCGGTCCGCCATCCTCTGCCGTGCCGCTCGGGTCAAGCTGCTTCCACAGCCGAACCGCCTCCGGATCCCGCACGACAGGCTTGAGCTGTGCACTCTCCCGCGCACGGATGCTCAGGGGAATCAGCAACGTCTTGGAAACCTCGTTCAGCTCTGCAAATCGGGTATTCACGTCTTTCATAGCAATACATCTCCTTTATATAAACCAAATATATTTTTTAGTTCATATAAAGAATAGCAAAGCCATATTTAAAAGTCAAGATAAAAAGAAAAAGGCTGCATCCGTAGAAGACACAGCCAATGAATATTTACAGCCGGATGAAGCCCGCTTTCAGCATCGACTGCGCGGCGAGAATGGCACCGAGACGGCCGCTGTTGAAGTTGACACCGCCCTGCATCCACGCGGCAAACGGTTCGCGCAGCGGCGCGTCCGCCGAAAGCTCAATGGACGAGCCGAGCGTGAACGAACCGGACGCCATGATGACATCGCAGTCATAACCGGGCATCGGACTCGGCTCCGGCACGACAAACGAATCGACCGGCGCGCCCTGCTGGATGCCGCGGATAAACGCGCACAGCGCCTCGCGCTCCCGAAGCTTGACCGCCTGAATGATGTCGGCGCGCGGCTCATCGTAGCGCGGAGTAACGTCGTAGCCGAGATCCTCAAAGAACGCAGCGGTGAACACGGCGGTTTTCAGTGCTTCGCCGGCTACGTTCGGCGCATGGAAGGTGCCCATGAACAGCTCCCGGTTATGGCCGAGCGTGCAGCCGATCTCCCGGCCCGTGCCGGGTGTTGTGAGCCGGTATGCGCAGCTCTCAATCAAATCGCGGCGGCCGGCAATATAGCCGCCGGTGGGCGCGATGCCGCCGCCCGGATTTTTGATCAGCGAGCCAGCCATCAGATCCGCGCCGACGGCGGTCGGCTCAAACTTCTCCACATATTCGCCGTAGCAGTTATCGACCATCACGATGCAGCCCGGCGCTCTGCGCTTGGCGATTTCCGCGATGCGGCCGATCTCCTCAACCGTCAGCGACGGACGCAGGCTGTAGCCGCGCGAGCGCTGGATATACACCATACGGTGCGCCGGGGTAATCGCCGTCTCCATGCCCGCATAATCCGGTGTGCCGTCCGGCAGGAGATCCAACTGTTCATACTGAATGCCGAATTCCTTCAGCGAACCGTTGCCGTCGCCCGTTATGCCGATGACACCGCGCAGCGTATCGTACGGCATACCGGTCACGCTGAGCATTCTGTCGCCGGGGCGGAGAACACCGAAGAGCGCGACGGTCAGCGTATGTGTGCCGCTGACGAAATTATAGCGGCACAGCGCATCCTCCGCGCCGAGCGCAAACGCGTAAACCGTATCCAGCGTATCGCGGCCGCGGTCACCGTAGCCATAGCCGGTGGTGGCGACAAAATGGCTCTCGCTGACGCCCGCCTGCATGAATGCAGCCTGCATCTTCTCCTGATTGTACCGCTGGATCTCCGAGATCCGCGCAAGATACGGCGCAGCCTTTTCCTCCGCCGCCTCTGCCGCCCGCAGAAGGCGGCTGTCTATGTTGAAAAATTCGTACATGCTTTTCTTCCTTTATTTCAAAATTCCCGAGCACCAGACGCCGCAGGGTGTGTAGCCGAGCGACGCGTAGAAGGCTTCGTTTTCGTGTTCCGCCCGCAGAACATATGCGGTTCGCGTGCCGAGCCGCGCTTCGATTTCGCCCATGATTTCCCGGCCGAGGCCGCGCCGGTGAAACGCCGGGCGCACCGCAACCGCCGTGATCAGCGCCTCTTTCCCGCCGAGCAGCGCGGCTGCCGCAGCCGTCATTTCTTCCCCGCGGTACAGCGCGGCACAGCGTGCCGTACCGTGCCGGACGCGGTGAGACAGGTCGAGGTAAAACGGCTCAAACTCGCTGGCCATGCCGTTTTCCCGGAGCACCTCGTACAGCGCCCGGAGAGAAACCTCTCCGCCCGCCGCTTCTCCGCCGTACAGGGCTTTTTGCAAAATCACACCGCGCATTTCAGGCTCCGGCGCCAACAGCACCGCGTTTTTCTCATCGCAGATAACGCGCTGCGCACCGACGGCTTTCAGAAACGCCCGCGCTTCTTCGGCATCTTCGACGCGGCCGGAAACGCGCATCACACCGTCGAGCAGACCGTATGCCGCGCCGTTATCCGCCCAGAACTGCGCAAACGGGCGCTGAAAGCCATACGCCTTCGCAGCGGATAGAATCTGACAGCCGAACGGCGACGCCTCACAGTGCGGCGCAATGGCTTCTATGCGCTCCGCAAAGCGGATCATACCGTTTTGCCGCCGGCAATCTCCGCCATCAGCAGAGCGGTCAGCTTCACGGTGTTTTCAATATCCGCTTCACTCGCGATGGCGACAGGGCCGTGGATATAGCGGCAGGGTACCGCGAGCGTGACGGTCTTGACGCCGGATTTCGTGACATGGATGCTGCCCGCGTCGTTGCCGCCGGCGCTGGCCGTCTTGGGCTGGCACGGAATATTGTTTTCGCGGCCAAGCGCCAGCGCACGCTTGAAAAAGGACTTGGTAAAGATGGTGCGCCGGTCAATGAACGAAACGGCTGCGCCGCCGCCGAGCCTGCAGACCGCGTCGATCGGCTCCACGCCCGCGATGTCCCCTGCCGTCGTGCCTTCCAGCACGATAGCCGCATCCGGCTCGATGAGGTACGCAGCCGTACCCGCGCCGCGCAGGCCGATTTCCTCCTGCACGGAAAAGACAAAATAGGTATCGAATTCCGGCTCGGTTTTCATCAGCTCAATCAGCACAAAGCAGCCGGCGCGGTCATCGAGCGATTTCGCCTTGACGGTACCGCGCGAGGCCTCAAAAAACGGGACAAACGACGCGTTGTCGCCGATCTGCACCGCCGTTTCCGCTTCCTCCCGGGAGGAAGCGCCGATATCGATGGAAAGCTCTTCCACGGGAACGGGCTTTTCAAATTCGTCGCCCTTCATCAAATGCACCGGCTTTGCGCAGATCACACCCGGCGTTTTTCCGTTGACGAGCATCGCGCGGCCGGAAAGCACCTCCGGGCGGACACCGCCGACCGTTTTGAACCGGAGGAAGCCTTCTTCCGTGATATTGGTGATGACAAAGCCGACCTCATCCATATGCGCGCAGAGCATCAGCTTCTTCTCCGCGCGGTTTCTGCCCTTTTTGAACGCGATAATATTGCCGAGCGGCGTGATTTCAATGCTGTCCGCAAGCGGCTCAATCTCCTGCAGAATCACTGTGCGGACCGCGTCCTCCTCGCCGGAGACGCCGATTGCCGTACAGAGCTTTTCAAGAATTGCAATATCTTTCATAGTTATGACCCTTTTCCTTCCTGTACCGTGCGTGTCAGCGGAATACCGCCCCGCACCTATGGCCGGCAGCCAAACGGTACCGGTCAAGCGCCTATATCTCAGGCTTCCTCTCCGTCCATGATGTACGCCGCAATAAGCTTCGCGATGTTTTCCATATCCTCGAGATCACAGACCTCGGCGGGCGTATGCATGTTGCGCTGCGGAACCGAAATCAGGCCCGTGCGGACGCCGCCGCGCGAAACGCCGATCTCGTCGCAGTTCGTACCCGTTCTGCCGCCCATCGCCTCCAGCTGATACGGAATACCGTTTTCCTTCGCCAGGCGGATCAGCTTCTTGCTGATCCGTCGGTCAAGCGCCGCGGAGAAGCCGATCATCGGGCCGCCGCCAAGCTCCGCCGTAAGGTTCTGCGTGCCGGGCTGCTTCGCAAACGAGACATCCACCGCAATGGCCTCCGTGGGCTCCAGCGCATAGGTCCGGATCTGAGCGCCCTGCCCGCCGACCTCCTCGCGTGTGGAGCAGACAACCATCACACAGCAGTCGGGATTCCGATCCTTTACCATCTGCGCCGCGCGGATGATGCACGCGCAGCCGGAGCGGTCATCGAGTGCCGTACCGGAAATGCGATTGCCCATCAGCTTTCTGACCGCGCACGTCAGAACGGCGCGGTCCCCAACGGAGACCAGCTTTTCCGCTTCTTCGCGGCTCAAACCGATATCAATCGCCTGCTCGGAAACCGGCTTGATCTTCTCCTCCTTGCCCTGCATCAGATGCGGCGGCAGCGTGCAGACCACGCCGGTCAGCGTCTCTTTGCCGTATACCGTCACCGGGCTGCCGGGCATTGTGCGGCGATCCACACCGCCGACGTTTGTCACCCGCAGAAAACCGTTTTCATCCATGTTCGTGACGACCATGCCGATCTGGTCGATGTGCGCATCCAGCAGGATGCGCCGCTTTGCGTCCGGATTGCCGAGCACGCCGGTTACGCCGCCAAGCTCGTCCACCGATACCGTATCGCAGAAAGCCAGCTCCCGCTCTGCGGCTTTAAACACATCGTTTTCACAGCCGGACGTGCCGTGCTCCGCGCACAGCACGCGCGTGAGGCGTTCCATTTCTTCAAACATATGCATAACCTCCGATCAAAAATAAAAAGCCCCGCATTCCGGCGAGCGGAAGCTCACCCAAAGCGAGGCGCAATTTCGCAAATCTTACTTTGTGAAATACATGATGATGTTGATGACGATAACCAGAACGAAAAAGCCCAGCGCGATGAACTTTGTCCAACGGGAAAGGAACGCATCGATGGAACGTGCCTTATTCTTTGCAAGGAACGTATCCGCACCGCCCGTGATGGCGCCGAGATTCTGCTGGTGGCCTTCCTGCAGAAGAACAACGACGATGATCGCGATCGAGAACAGGAGCAGAACGATGCCGAAAATGATTTCAACAGGACCCATATGTTTAACCTCCTCTGCAAGATGAGTTTTACGCTTATAGCTTACCTATCATAGCACAAACCAAACGAATTTGCAACCATATTTTTTGTTTTTTGCCGAATAACCCGCCGGGGACTGCCCATAATACGAGTACGGCAGCCGCAGTCAAGCGTTTGTGCGTCCCGGAACCGGACAGGACGCCGCACAGCCTCCGTTTTGGGCCTCCTGCCGGAGATCCTTCTGACCGGAACCGGTACGGACTGCATGTTGCCCGCCCTTCGACAGAACAGATTTTCACCGCGTTTTTTCCGCGAGACGTACATTTTGCCGCTTCTGCTTTGACAGAACGCTGATCGGTTCGACGGTCGGCACGACGAAATGTGCCGGCCCGAACCGGGCTCTCCGGCGCCGTTCATCCACCGATGACAGCGAAAACAAGGTGGACGGACGTTGTGCCGGAGGGCTGATTTTTTTGCCGGAAATCAGATAGTCGGCATGACGCGGCCGCCGGAAACGGAGAGGTACGCGCCGGTGATATAATCGGAAAGCGGACTGGCGAAGAACAGGACGGCGTCGGCAATATCCTCATCGCTGCCGCGGCGCTTCATCGGCACGCTGTCCACATACGCGCCGCTTGCCGTGACGCCGCGCGCCCGCTCGCGCTCCGTAATCATCCAGCCGGGCGCGACCTGATTGACCGTCACGCCCTTATCCCCGACCTCCTTTGCAAACGAGCGGCAAAGGCCGTCCAGTCCGCGCTTTGCCGCGGAATACGCCGCGGCGCCGGGATCGCACCGCATGGAGCACTCCGTGTTGATGACAATGAATTTGCCCGCGCCCTTTTCGAGCATCGCCGGCGCAAATGCCTTGAACATATAGACATTGTGCATCACGGTGGAATCAAACTGGCTGTAAAAATCGGTGTTGTCCTGCTCGAGCACGTTTTTCCATTCGTACTGAATGACCGCGTTGTTCACGACAATGTCGGGATCGCCGAATTTCGCCGCCTCGCGCTGCATTCGCATGACACTTTCAAAGTCGGTGACGTCCGCCTGCAGCGCCGCGGCGCGCACGCCCAGCCCGGTCAGCTCCGCGACGAGCGCCTCCGCCTTTTCGCGGTTCTGATGATAGTGCACGAGAACATTCGCGCCGCTCTGCGCAAGACGGCGCGCCATGACGCGCCCGAGCTGACCCGAGCCGCCCGTGACAAGGGCGGTTTTTCCGCTGAGATCAATCGAAATCATGTGAATCCATCCTTTCCGTGCGGCCGGCTCACAGTGTTGTCTGACCGGAGGGCCTTTCCTCGCCGTTCGGCAATGCGCCGAGGGCGGGAATTTTCTTCCTGAAGCGTGCGGGATTCTGCAGATCCCCTTCACGGTATATGCAGGCGCTGAGGATGCGCTGGCCCTTTTTGAGGTTCATCGCCGCCACGCCCTGTGTATTTTTGGTGGTCTTGGGCGCAATCAGGCCGGTGTTGAAAAGCAGCATCCGGCCGCTTGAAGCCGTGAGGAGCACATCGCAGTCCTCCGGCAGCTGAATCGCGGCCGCAAGCGGCGATTTATCCGAATACGCATTCAGAAGCTTGCGGCGGTTTGTCTTGGTGCTGTATGCTGAAAGCTCCACCTTGGCCGCCTTGCCGTTTTCATAGACAAACAGCATGAAGCCGCTGTAATCCGAGGTGACTGCCATCATGGCCGCGTTCTCGCCCTCGTCCATCTGCACGCGCGCGGGGATGTATTCGCCCATCACGCTCGCCTTGGTATCGGCGAAATCGGCGGCACGCATCTTATAGACCTGCGCCTTGTCCGAGAAGAAAAGCAGCTCGGCGGCATTTGTTGCTTCGATCTGCCGGATGATCGCATCGCCTTCCTTGAGCTTATGGTCGCCGCCCATGCGCAGGGAAAGCGGGGTGATCTTCTTAAAATAGCCCTCGCGCGTGAAGAACAGGTTGACCGGGTAATCCGGAACCGTTTCCTCCGGCGCCTCCTCTTCAATTTCATCCGCGTACAGGATATGGCTGCGGCGCGGCTGGCCGTATTTCTGCGCGATTTCCGAAAGCTCGCGGATGATAATCGTCTTAATGCGGGACTTGGAGGCCAGAATCGCCTCAAGCTCCCGGATTTCCGCTTCCAGGCTCTCCACTTCCTCGGTGCGCTTCAGGATGAACTCGCGGTTCAGGTGGCGCAGCTTGATCTCCGCCACATACTCCGCCTGCACCTCGTCGATACCGAAACCGATCATCAGGTTCGGCACAACCTCGCTCTCCTCCTCCGTCTCGCGGATGATGCGGATCGCCTTGTCGATGTCAAGCAGAATCGCGCGCAGGCCGTAAAGCAGGTGCAGCTTTTCCTTCTTCTTGGTCAGGTCAAAATGCGTGCGGCGGCGGACACATTCGATGCGGAACGCCGTCCACTCCTCGAGCAGCTCACGCACGCCGAGCACACGCGGAATACCGGCGATCAGCACGTTGAAATTACAGGAGAAGCTGTCCTCGAGCGTCGTCAGCTTGAACAGGCGCTGCATCAGCTTGTCGGGGTCGACGCCGCGCTTCAAATCAATCGTGATCTTGAGGCCGTCAAGACCCGTCTCGTCGCGGATGTCGGTCAGCTCCTTGATCTTGCCCTGCTTGACGAGATCGATGACCTTTTCGACGATTGCTTCAATCGTCGTGGTCGGCGGAATCTGTGTGATGTCGATGCAGTTTGCGGATTTATCGTAGGTATAGCGCGCGCGCACCTTGATACTGCCGCGCCCGGTTTCATAGATCTGCTCCATAGCGGCGCGGTCAAAGATAATCTGCCCGCCGCCGGGGAAATCCGGCGCCTGCATCGTGGAAAACAGATCGTGCTTCGGATTGCGCATCAGCTCAATCGCCGTATTGCAGACCTCCGCGAGGTTGAACGGGCAGATCGACGACGCCATGCCGACCGCGATGCCGGTGTTCGCATTGACGAGCACGGAGGGGAAAGCCGCCGGCAGCAGCGTCGGCTCCTTCATGGTGCTGTCGTAATTGTCCACAAAATCCACGGTGTCTTTATCGATATCGCGGAACAGCTCGCGGCAGATGCTGTCGAGCCGCGCCTCCGTGTAGCGAGACGCCGCCCACGCCATATCGCGCGAGTAAAACTTGCCGAAGTTGCCCTTGGAATCGACGTATGGGTGCAGAAGCGCCTCATACCCGCGCGACAGACGCACCATCGTGTCGTAGATCGCGCTGTCGCCGTGCGGATTCAGCTTCATCGTCTGCCCGACGATGTTCGCACTCTTCGTGCGCGCGGAACCGAGCAGATTCATCTTATACATGGTGTAAAGCAGCTTCCGGTGCGAGGGCTTGAAACCGTCGATTTCCGGGATCGCACGCGACATGATGACGCTCATCGCGTACGGCATAAAGTTCTGCCGTATCGTGTCGTTGATATCCTGCTCGACGATCTC